>JANWZC010000305.1 GCA_025054975.1 Raineya sp. | reverse complement strand
ACTCCTTCAATTAATTGTTGATGATGAAACTACTCTCAACAACGTCCTCAAAGACCTCAAAGACTATTACAATGGCTATCGCTTCTATCCTTTCAGCCAAAATCATATCTACAACTCGGATATGGTACTCTACTTCCTCAAACATTTCAAAGATGAGCAAACCTACCCTTTCCAAATGCTTGACCCCAACATCGCCCCCGATTATGGCAAAATCAAACAAATGTTTCAAGTCGCTAACTGGTTAGATAACATAGCTGTTTTGCAGGAGGTGCTTGAAAATGGTTACACACAAAGTGAAATCATCTATCAATTCAATTTCGATAAACCTTTCGGTAAAAAAGAATTTATCAATTTCCTTTTCTATCTGGGCAATCTTACCATCCAAGATACTAATCTAAGCAAATTAGTCCGTTTTAAGATACCCAATTTGGTCATTGCTGAACTTTATTGGCAATACTATGCCGAAATCTTGCAAGAAAAAGCTAATCTCCACTATCCCAATAACGATGTACAACAAGCCGTCGCTCAAATGGCTCTTTCAGGAAATACCGAAAAATTCTTCGCCCTCATAGAAAAACTCCTGCAAAACCTTTCTAACCGAGATTTTATCCGTTTTGATGAAAAACACATCAAAATGGCTATCGTAGCCTACCTAATGCAAGCCAATATCTTTGATGTTCGTAGCGAAACTGAAACTATCGGTGGAGGATATTTAGATTTACGACTCTTCATCAAACCTAACAACCCTTTCAAACATCACCAATTCCTCCTAGAAATCAAGTATCTCAAAAAAGAAGAAGAACATAAACTCCCTGAAACTATGCAAGAAGCTAAAAAACAAGTCCTTACTTACTATCAAAAAGATGAAAACCTGAAAAACAAAGTAATGTTACACCTACTTGCTGTGGTGGTAGTGAAAGATAAAATTTTTGTAGAAAAAGTTAATTCAGAGTAATTATGAAGCAAGTTTTTTTCCCTTATGGCGTAAGTAATTTCGCTGAAATAGTCAGAGATGAGTTTGTCTATGTGGATAAAACCCATTTCATTGAAAAACTCGAAAAAAACAAAGAAAAACGTGTAGTGTTCCTGCGTCCTCGCAGATTCGGTAAAAGTCTGTTCGTTTCACTTCTAGAACATTACTACGACATCAATCGCAAAAGCGATTTTCAAAAACTTTTTTCACAATATTACATCGGAAAAAATCCTACCTCATTAGCTAATAGCTATCGGATTCTATTCTTTAATTTCAGTGCCATTGACACATCCACTTTTGAAAAAAGCTATGAAGGATTTTTAACTGAAATTAAAAATGCCGTCAAAGCCTTTCATCTTACTTATCAAGTTTTTGATAAAGAAAATCTGCAAGACATTTTGAACCAAAATAGCCCTGAAAAAGTAATGAACACTTTTTTCAAGCAATATACTCCCAATTCCGTTCCTATTTATCTCCTCATTGACGAATACGACCACTTCACCAACGAAATCCTTTCCCGAAGCCTTGACGAGTTCAAAAAAACAGTTTCACTCAATGGCTATGTACGAAAATTCTACGAAACTATCAAAAATGCCACCCAACAAGGAATCGTAGATAGATTCTTCATCACAGGAGTCTCACCTATCACCCTAGATAGCCTCACCAGTGGTTTTAATATCGTCAGCCACCTCACTCTCCACAAAGATTTTGAAACTATGATGGGCTTTGAAGAAAAA
>JANWZC010000304.1 GCA_025054975.1 Raineya sp. | reverse complement strand
CGCCATTGATTTTCAAGGAAATATCTTTCACCAAGACTCACACCCTACTATGGTGTTTGCATCTTTTGATGGAGAAAGGGTGAAAATTTTTTCTTGACCCCTCTGTAACAAGTTCTTTTTTTAGCAATTACTTGGTAAAACTAAACCGATAATTCGCTGCCACAGGCACAGGAAACGGAATATTGGGTACGGTTACATTTTGCTGAAAACTACCCTTCAAAATTAGTTCATCTCTTGTAAGTTTTTCAATATCAACACTGGTAGGTAGTTTTATGCCTAAAAGCGTGATTTGAGCCTGTAAAGCAGGAGGCAGTAAAGGTAAAGGATTAGTGAATTCAAGTTTTTTTTCATCAGCACTCAAAGAATAGCCTTGCCTTGATACTTCTGTCAATGCTCCATTCGCAGGGTTACGTTGATAGAAAATAGCTGTACCCTCTCGCTTAAATTCCAAAGCCAAAGAGTCTGTTTGACGATTTTCAGCAAAGGCAGGAGTACCCGCAACGGTAACATTCAGTTCTACTTGCTTACTTATCCATACATGAGCCGTAAGCAAATCCAAAGTAGTGGGTTCAGGTTGCTTTTTTTTGCAACTTACTGCTAATAAACCTAATACGCAAAACGCAAGTAGTAAATGTTTTTTCATAAACCAAAAAATTTCGTAATTTTACACAAAAATACAAAATTTCATGAAAAGTAAACTTTTTTTTGTGCTTTTGGCGGTTCTTGTTTTCGCCGCTTGCAAAAAACCTGAACCTACTCCTCAGCGTAATATAGTATTCAAGTTCAAATTCAATCCTAACCAAGAGCGTTTGGATAACTTTGGTAATCCTGCGGTGATGCCTGCGGGCAATGCTGGGCAATCTCCACGTTTCAATTTACTTACTGCTCATTACTTTGAGCTATCGCCCAATGCTCTTACGCAACTTGGCAATGGTGCTATTTTGTACCATGCTCCCGAAACTACTTTGGGCGGCGAAACAGCCATTGAGTTTGAAAAAAGCATTTTCAAAAAGGAAAACGAGGTGTATCTATCCGTACCTTTGAAACAAGTTCCTGCCAATACCTACGAATATCTCCGAATTTCCTTTGCTTATCAAAATTATGATATAACTTTTCGGGTAGATGGCGTAGATTATACAGGTACGGTAGCCTCTTTTGTAGGTTACAACACTTACATCAAAGATGTAAAAGTTAAAAACCAAACTATCAGCGTAAATGCCAACAAAAAACAAGGCTTTTGGGCTTTTGAAACAATTACAGGCGTAATTCAAGGGCAAGCACCGGGTACTACCGTTCCTAATCCGATTGCCGCAACGTCTCCCATTCCACCCGGCTCTTGTGTAGTTACTGCGAAATTTGATACTCCCTTAACTATCACAGGCAACGAAAATAAAGACATCATTATCACCGTTTCTGTTTCCAACAACAAAAGTTTTGAATGGCGAGATAACAACAGCAACGGACACTTTGAACCTACACTCGGCGAAACCGTTGTAGATATGGGTATTCGTGGTATGAAAATGATTGTGGAATAACCGAAACTAACCCAAGTTTATTTTTTTTTTGGAGGGTGGATATTTTTTCAAATTCTCTTCTGCCGTAGGCTGAATGAATTTAGGTGGATTATTATTGCGGCGAGCCACAATCAAGCTAGCTCCGTCTGTTTTCCAATGATAACCATAACGGAAATTGATTTTTTTCACTTTACTACTATCTTTGAAAGCATCTCGCAAATCGGGCT
>JANWZC010000303.1 GCA_025054975.1 Raineya sp. | reverse complement strand
TGGACATCGTTCCATAGTTTCGGGGTTTTAGTAATTTTTTTGCAAAAATAATAAATCTATATCAAATTAACAATACCTTGGAAAAAATAATGCGGAGCAAACTCTTTACCTGCTCCGCTTTGAAAAATTTTTACCAAATAATCTTTACACTTTCCTTCTTCTAAACAAGTAGATTTTACTTTCGCTACCTGCTAATAAACGTTTAATATTTTTGCGGTGCGTGATTATAAGCAAACAAGCCAAAATACTGCTGAAAATAACTAACGTAGGATTATTTTGACGAAAAACAGGAATAGTCATCAGAAACGTAGGAAATGAAAAGCCTGCAATAATTGAACCCAAGGAAACGTAATGCGTGGCAATGAGTACCAACAAAAACACCAAAATAGAAAGTAAAGCTACCTGCGGGTGCAAAGCAATTACCATACCTAAAATAGTGGCAACTCCCTTCCCCCCTCTAAAATTGACATAAATCGGAAAAATATGCCCAATAACCGCCAAAATACCAAAAGCAATTTGGTAATAAATCAGGTCGTAGGCTATGATGTGGTCTAAATCTAAAAGTAAAGTAGCCAAATGAGTAGCCAAAAAACCTTTCAAAATATCAACGCAAAGTACAAAAATACCTGCCTTTTTACCCAAAACACGAAAAGTATTAGTTGCTCCTGCATTTTTACTGCCATGCTCACGTACATCTATACCAAAAAAACGCATTCCTACCCACACGGCTGTGGGAATTGAGCCAATCAAATAAGCTAAAATACCTGTTATAATAATTGCGAGTGTATCCATTTTGCAATAGTTGTTTAATGTTAAACAAATTTGAACAAAAAGTGAATGGCAAGTTAATAAAAGTTTCAATTACCTCAAAATAAAGGGTGAAAATAAACTTGTGTTTTTCGCACAAAAGCCTTTTCTTTTTGCCAAATCACCTCTAACCAAACATCATTTTCAGCAACTACACTCAATTTTTTTCCTTTGGAAAGAACAGCTACTTTGTTGGAAGCCGCCGAAGGAGCTTTCATCAAATAGGTATGGTCGTAGGCTACTATTGCTTCATTGATGTTTGGCATAAAGTTAATGAAAAAAATACCAAATGCCAGCACTATTAACAGAAAAATCCCATTTCGCTGAAATACACCCCAAGAATGATATTTCCTGCGAAGGAAAATAAATACCCATAGCAATAATAACAAACAAAATCCCCAAACTAACCACTTGTGATAAGCATAATACAAAAGCAATAACCACTTGCTATCGCTCACCTCGTAGCCTTCCAATTCGTAAGCGGTAGCGATATTATAGATTTTTTGGGCAGTTCGTAGCGAGGGTTTGTACTGCAAATGCAAATTCAAATAGTGCAAATAAGCTACATAATTTTTCTGTTGTGAAGCCACAAAAGCCTGTTTGAGGATATTTTGTTCAGAGAATATGCCTTCATTCAGGATTTGGGCATATAGGGTTTCAGCTTCATGATATTTGCCTACGGCAAAAAGAGAGTCGGCGGTTTGTTGTTTTTTGTTAAAATCCTGACAATAAGCAATTTTTGTTAAAAGCCAACTCCCTAAAAACAAAAAAAAGAAAATTTTTTTGAACATTTATTTGGAGTATTTGTTGAAGTTGTGTTATCTTTGCACTGCAATTTATGAAACGCTTTCCTAAAAAGCAATGATTCCGTAGCTCAGCAGGTAGAGCACATCCCTTTTAAGGATGGGGTCCTGGGTTCGAAGCCCAGCGGGATCA
>JANWZC010000302.1 GCA_025054975.1 Raineya sp. | reverse complement strand
GATTATTGCGGAAATTAAAATTGCCACTTACTTTTACCGCAGTAATTCGGGTTATATTTTCGTTAGGAGAGTCCGTAATTTTGAAGTTGAAGCATAGATTAGCATCGTTAGCGGCATCAATGGTGAGCGTATCGCCCGGAACATAGTTTTGTGAAGGATTATGAGGCAAAGGCAGACTTACCACAGGAGGAGTATTACTTCTGCATTCACGCACTAGAAACTGAAATTCGCGTCTGCTTTCACCAATTTTAGTGCCATTTCTAAATTCCTCGCAGCGAATAGCAAACACAAACAAACCTGTTCGATTCGGATTGACACTCAAAATACCAGTATCGCTATCAATGCTCAGTGGCATACCTACGCTGCTCGGAATGGCATTGGTAGCTGAATAACCTGGTTGCCAATTGATAGTAGGAGGAGGAAACCCATAAGTACTAGGGGCTCCTGCACTGAAAGGATTAGGGCTACTAGTGCTGCTATAACCATTGAAAGGAGTAGCCATTGAATATATAAGTTGGTCTCCATCGGCATCGGTAGCGGCGAAGTTGGTAGTAGAAAAATTTTGCCCTAAACACAAATAATCTCCGTTCGGTATGCTGAAAGCAGGAGAATTGTTGCGAAAAGGAGAACCTCCTATTTGGATTGCAGGAAACCACAAATAAAATACGCTTCCTGCTGAACCAGGGCTTACTATGTTAGTAATTACATTATTTCGGCAGCAGCGGTCCCACACGGCATAATAACCTTCCTGTTCATTGTAGTTAGAAGGTGATAGATCTACTTCAAGACTATAACGTATCAGGCGGGTGCGTAAAAATTGGCTTTGACAAGCGTCATTTTGATACTGAACTTGACTTTGTGATGTTTTAGGCAAGGTGAAACTTTGTACCAACGTATTATTTCTACGTCTGTAAATGCCCAAAACAATATTAGGGTCTTCGGCTTCTTGATTGCCATTGATTTCGTCAAAATATAAATTAACAATGAACCGATACCTATTGCCCGAACCCAAATATTGCATTTGCACATCTCCCCCTACTATATGGGTAGAAAAGCCTGTTTCTATCAACCCAAACCATACGGCTATCACCAAGAAATAAGCATATTTTTTCATACAAATTGAGCATTGCTTTTACAAAAGTAAGAAAATTTCGCAAAAAAAATCAATAATTTTTATAAAAAAGCGTTCTTGAATTTGACTAATTTATAAATAATTTGTATCATTGCAAAATGAAACTCCCTGACTATGAAAAAAGTTGCAATAATTTCCTTCTTTTTATTCTTGAGTTTGTTTGGGGCTTGTGCAAGCCAAGCAATAGAACTTACACCCCCACAAACAGGCAAACTCTTTGAAAATCACCAATTAAGTATTTCTTTACCTTACCCATACCCCGCTAATGAAAATGTAACCTTTCAGTATCAACTTTTTCAGAATGTAGAGGCTCGGCTTGTATTTTATGATGTAGTAGGTAATGAGATTGCTTCTTATCGCCTTACCGCTGAAAATAATCGCCTTACCATTCCCACAGCTCATTTCAAAACAGGAATGTACCTGTATAGCCTTGTAATAGAAGGCAAAAATGTGGCTACCAAAAAATTACTTGTAAGTCATTAAATTCTTTGCTATCTTTGCGGAAATTTTATTTCAGTGAAAATTGCTATGAAAAAATTGCTTATCTGCTTGTGCATAGTAGCAGGAACGTTGGGGGCTTGTAGTAAATTTAACAAAATACGTAAAAGCAAAGACCCTCTTGAAAAG
>JANWZC010000301.1 GCA_025054975.1 Raineya sp. | reverse complement strand
ATAAGCCTCTTCCGCACTGAAAATGCTTGCCATAGTCATTAGCTCAAAGGCTTTGTAGTAACCTATGCGGCGTGGTAAGAAAAAAGCCCCTCCCCCATCGCTGGAAAGACCAATATTCGTAAAGATTTCGCTGAAACGAGCATCTTCTGAGGCAAAAAGTAAATCGCAAGCAAGTGCTAAATTGAAACCTAAACCCACACAAACCCCTCTGATTTTAGCAATGATAGGAATATCGGTGTAGTGCATAGCTAAAATCAAAGGATTAACATAATTTTTCAGATATTCTGTAACGCCTGACATCAGTTCAGTTCCGCCTGCTACTAAATCAGCTCCACTACTGAAATCTTTGCCTGCACCTGTCAGGATAATTACGCGTGTGCCGTCTGTTTCGCTTGCCTGAATAGCCTCATGAATAGCTATTACCATTTGCTTGGTAAGGGCATTCTTGCGTGCGGGGTTGTTGAGTGTAATCGTCTTGATGTGGTTTTCAAGATGAACTAAAACAGGATTTTCGGTCATATAATTTCATTTTTTATACTTCGCATACACTTTACTGATAGCTTCTGCCATTTTTCTGTCTTTCTCGGTAATGGTATTGCCTGCGTCATGGGTGGTGAGAGCTATTTCTACTTTGTTATAGACATTTGCCCACCAAGGGTGATGGTTCATTTGTTCGGCAAGCAAAGCTATTTGCGTCATAAAAGCAAAGGCTTCCGAAAAATCGGCAAATTCAAATTTGGCTCGTAATTCGTTGTTTTGTTCTTGCCACATACAAGTTGAAAGTTTAGAGTTTCAAAAGTTTGAAGTTAGAATCAGAACACAATGTATTCTCTTTTTTTGTTCTACAAGTATGACCAAATTTTATTTGGCTAAAAGCCTGTCATGCAAATTCTTTTGCAAACATTTAAGAAGATTCTGTCAAGCACAAAATTAGAAATTTCATTAGTTAATGCCAATTTTCAAAAAACTTTTGATAAACCCCCGATTGGACTCATTACCTATTATCTAATAAACCTTTTCCGCTTTTTCGGATAATGCCTTCTTGAAGCAAATCTTTGGAAATTCTATCCAAAAGTCCATTGACAAAAATTTTACTTTTAGGGGTACTATATTGCTTGGCAAGTTCAACATACTCGTTAATAGTAACCTTAACAGGTATGCTAGGGCAATGTATCATTTCAGCGAGTCCCATCATTATCAAGATTTTGTCGGTTTGAAATAGGCGGTCGCTTTCCCAATTTTGTGTTTTTTCGGCGATACGTTTTTCTAAATGTTCACTTTCCTGTAAGGTTTTTTCAAACAAATCTCTGAAAAATTCTTTATCATCTTGCCAATTCAGCGAAAGCGTAGGCAACTCAAAATTTTCAGGATTTTCCTTGACTTTTTTGAGCGTTTTGAGAACGAGACTTTTCAAAATTTCCCGATTTTCAATCCAGTTTAAGTCGTTTTCTTCAAAAAAAGCCTTCAAAACACTTTTTTGTTCGGGATTGTCTTCATTGGCTTCTTTGTGAAACAAAAAATGCCTGAATAAATAATCTACAATTGCCCAATCTTGCTCTATGCTTGGTGAAGCATTTTGATAGTAGCTTTTATATTGTTCATTATCTTTGAACTCTTGCCAAAAAGTTTTGATAAGTTCTTGGTCAATGGATATATTTCGCCGAGTAATGAAATCCTGAAAAATTTTATTTTGTGCAATTATTGCAAGTATCTTGTTTTCAGAAAATTGATAAATGCTTAAATCTTTGGGAATGAAAGCTGTTAGTTCTCTTTTTTGTTTCTGCAAGGCTGT
>JANWZC010000300.1 GCA_025054975.1 Raineya sp. | reverse complement strand
TTAAATCCACTGCTTTTCCTGAACCTTTGGAAAAATTGAATTTACAGGCTACTGCTCGCAGTGATGGCTCTTTGAAAAATTCTGAATTTGCTGTGCAAAACTTCACTATGAGTTTGCAAAATGAACCTTTTAGTGCTTCGGCAATTTTCAAGGATTTTGAAGACATCAATTTTGACATCAAAGCCAAAGGTGTTGTAGATTTGACTAAAATCACAAAAATCTATCCTTTGGAGGGCATGAAATTGCAAGGACGTATCACTGGCGACCTTGCTTCACAGGGCAAAATGTCTTACATAGAAAAAAGTCAGTATGATAAAATCACCAACAGCGGCGATGTAAAAATGACAGGCTTTGTCTATGAAACCCCTGACATGCCTTTGGTGAAAATCAATGATGCTCACTTGCAGTTTAATCCCAAAGAAATGGTTTTAGAAAAATTAGAAGGTTCGGCGGGTAGAAGCGATTTGAATTTGCAAGGAACTTTGAGCAATTACTTAGGATATGCCTTCAAAAATGAAACCATCAAAGGCAAATTTATTTTTAAATCTCAAAAGTTTGATGTTAATGAATGGCTCACCGATAGCCCTACTCCTGCTCAACCTAAACCCGAAGACGATGTACCACTTACAGTAATTCCTATTCCCAAAAATATTGATTTCCTACTTAATAGCACTATCAATGAAGTGGTTTATGAAAATTTGAGCATCAAAAATCTTCAAGGTGATATTATCATCAAAGACGGCAAACTTACGCTCAAAGAAGCCTCTTGCCAAACTCTTGGTGGAGATTTCGTACTCAATGGCACTTATGACACCGAAAATGAACAAAAACCTAAATTCGATTTTGATTTCGGTATCAAGAATTTAGAAATTGGCGATGCTGCCAAAGCATTCAATACACTCAAATATCTTGCTCCTGTGGTGCAAAATGTTTCGGGTAAGTTTTCTACAAAATTCAAATTATCAGGTGATTTGGGGCAAGATATGATGCCAATTTTCAATAGTTTAAGCGGCGATGGAATAATTACAGTTGCAGAAGGTCTCATTCAAGACATTCCTCTTTTGAGCAAAATAGCTGATGAAGTCAAAATGCCTGAACTCAAAAAGGCTAAATTTGCAGATGTATTAGCTACTGCCAAAGTTAAAAATGGTCGTTTTGTAGTAGATCCTTATGATGTGAAAATTGATAAATACCTTGTCAATGTTTCAGGAAGCAACGGACTTACCGATGGGTCTTTGGAATATACGCTCAAAATGGATGTTCCTGCCAAACAAGCTGGGCAGGCTCTCAATCAACTTGTAAGCAGTCAGTTAGGGGCTAATGTGAGTTTTGATAAAGTTCCCTTGATTATTTCCGTAGGGGGTACATATAACAAACCTCAAATCAAGGTTACTGTGGATAAAAACAACTTGAAAGGAGAAGTTAAGAATTTAGTAGATGCTAAAAAAGAGGAATTAAAAAATCAGTTGCAGAACGAAATTGATAAGAAAAAGCAAGAAGCTGAGCAAAAGGCACGCGAAGAAGCAGACCGCCTGAAAAAAGAAGCCGAGGAAAAAGCCCGAGCCGAAGCCGAACGCTTACGCAAAGAAGCCGAAGAGAAAGCCAAAGCCGAACTCGAAAGAATTAAAAACGAACAACTCAAACGTCAAGCTGATAGCTTGAAAAAACTTGCCGAAGAAAAGGCTAAAAAAGGACTGAAAGATAATTTACCGATTAAGTTTCCTCGTTAGAAGTAAGATTGCTTGAAAATCAAACTGTTTTCATAGCACTTTTTTAGAAAAAGTTAAATATTTTGCTACATTTGCACAAAAATTGAAACTTTTGCTAAAACTAAAATAAAAATTTTGTATGATAGTTGTAACAGGTGCCGCTGGTTTTATAGGCAGTTGCTTGATAAAAAAACTCAATGATGAAAATTTTAATGCGATT
>JANWZC010000002.1:5619-37004 GCA_025054975.1 Raineya sp. | reverse complement strand
ATCAATCGTGTAGCTCAAAGTCTGAAATACATAAAAAGAAATGCCCACAGGTAAAAAAATCTGACTTACCTCAAAATTTGAGCCTGTGAGCATATTGCTTAATTCTGCCAAATAATCTTTGGCAACCCACTTCGTTCCAAATAACCTGTTGATAAAATCGGTGAGCAAATAGGCATATTTGTAGTACGCCAACACGCCTAAATTGCAAAGCACACTCAAAAATAAGATAAGTTTTTTGAGCCAACGTTTTTGGCTTTTGGCAATCCAGAGAGCAAAATAAAAATCAGTAACCGTGCTAAAAATCAGTAACCAAAAATAAAAACCACTGGATTTGTAGTAAAAGAAAAAACTGAAAGCAAGCAGAATAAAATTTCGTATGAATATTTTTTGATAAACTATTGAAAAGAGCAAGAAAAAAATACCAAAAGCTACCCAAAAACTTTCTTGCAGAAAGTCCCAAGGAGTAGCGGCTTGATACGTGAAAAAATTGAAAAAATCCTGTAAGTTCAAGAAATCAGTGTTTTAGACAAAGGTAGCAAAATAATCTTTTGCAAACAAAATCTTGCAAAATTACATTTTTAGGGCTAATTTGATAACTTCTTCTACGGTAGCTTTGCCGTCTTTGAGTTTGAGGATTGCCTCTACATTTTTTTCGGCTATATTACGAGCTACTCCCAACACTACCAACGCCGTAACAGCTTCCTCTTTCACTGACCTGTAAAAAGGTGTAGGTTGAGCAATTTTTCCACTTTCCACCAAAAAATCTTTTTTAATTTTATCTTTGAGTTCTAACACTACTCTTTGAGCGGTTTTAGCCCCAATACCCTTAATTGCCTGCAAAGTTTTGACATCTTCTTGGGCAATAGCCTGCTGAATTTCATTAGGAGTTGCTGAGGAAAGCATCACAAGAGCTGTGTTTGGACCAATGCCCGAAATATTGATAAGTTCTAAAAATAACTTTTTTTCCGAAATTTCTGCAAACCCAAAAAGATTATGAGCATTTTCTTGTATGTGTAAATAGGTATGTAAGAAGGCTTCTTTTTCTATCTCTCCGAGTAAGCCGTAAGTATGCAAAGAAATTTTGATAAAGTACCCTACGCCACCTGTCTCAATAATAGCGTGAGTATGTTCTTTGTGCGTAAGTATTCCACGAATGTAGGCAAACATAATTGACTATCAGTTATTTATGTTTGAAAATTTTCTACAAATGAAATTCTCTAATACAGAAAGTTGTAGAATTTCAGGATACTATGAAAAAGTTACACTAAACCAAAAAAGAAGTTCAAAGCTAAACTTTTTGAGTATAATTGGCAAAAAATTGAACTTATCTATTTCATACTGAGAAAAAATTTGTTTTATGCCTTTTTTGAGATGTTTCGGTTTGGGTTGCTCAATCTTGTTACTTTTCATTTGAGATAAATTTTTGATACCTTCTAATTCACCATACCCAGCCGCAATGAAAATTGTAAGTATTGATACCAAAATTCGGCAGACGTATATTAGCATTAGAGAGATGTCTGATTCGGAAATTAAAGTGAAAGGCTATTTTTTTGTGCAGACTAATATACGAACCTATCCCCATACTATCTGAAAACAAAAATCCTTTGCTTTGATGTATGGTAGGGGTTGAAAAATAATGCGGACCAATGGAAAAAATACAATACGGCTGAAATGTAGCATTCAAGTGGAAAGTGGGTTGTAAGAAAAAATTTAGCCCCGCTTCCCACTCTTTGGGTTGCGTATCAATCCAGACGCGATTATATTGAGGTTCTACACCTAAAAGCAATTTCTGAAAAATAGGATTAACGGTTGATTTATGGTAAGTAAGATTATAAGCCACACGCCCTTGCACATATAAGAGCCTATATACGCCTTCAGGAATAGTTTTTTCATTCAGAGCATAGCCCCAACCTGTACCTAAACCTTTCTCAAATTTTTGAGCGAAGCCACTTGTAAATAAAAACCACAAACTAAAACATCTTGCAATAGAAACTCCCATTGAGTAAAGTAGGCTTGTTGTAAGTGAGTGGCTGATTTTTTTCATCAAGTACTTTTCCTCCTGCTTCCTCCACTAGAATTTGTCCTGCGGCGGTATCCCATTCCATAGTAGGATTATGGCGGTAGTAAAAATCTGCTTTACCTTCCGCTAAAAAACAAAACTTCAACGAGCTACCCGCTACAATAACTTGCTTAATTTGGAATTTATCCAAGGCTTTTTTATCTTCCATAGAAGCATGAGAACGACTCACCACTGCAATTCTTTCAGAAATAGGCACATTTTTTCTTCCTTGAATTTTTTGTGTAATACCTTCTTTTTCACGCTTGAAAGTCCCTTTCCCTTTTTCAGCCCAATACACAGACTGCAAAGCAGGTACTTGGATAAATCCCAAAACAGGCTGATTTCGGTGAATAAGAGCTAAATTGATAGTAAATTCTCCATTTTTATCAATAAACTCTTTGGTGCCGTCTAATGGGTCTAAAAGCCAAAAATATTCCCACTGCTTACGTTCGTGCCAGTCGGGCAGGTCGTCTTCTTCTGAAATCAGGGGAATATCAGGGGTAAATTCAGCTAAAAAGTTTACAATAATTTCCTGCGAAGCCTTATCGGCTTGGGTCAGGGGTGAAAAATCCTTTTTCGCAAAAATCTGAAAATCTTGATTGTAAATCTCTAAAATCGCTTGACTTGCTTCATGGAGTGCCTCTAAAATTTTTTCAATATCTATTTCAAACATTCAACAAAACATTTTTAGGGAGCTAATTTTGTAATAAGCGTATTTCGTTGATATTGTCCATGAAAACAATGTATTTATTAACATTTCCCATACCTACTCCCAGAGAACCAGCTGTAATTTTCACTAAAAGCTCATCACCACTTTTGGCTTTCACGGTAGTAATACCTGACCAAAATTCACTACGACTGATAGTCATTTTCATTTCTTCAAAAACACTCTCCTTACAGAAAATATCTCCAAGATTCATTCCAATAAGTTCTTCGGGAGCATAATATAATAAGTTAAATGCTAATTCATTAACTTCATTGATAGTGAATTTTCTGCTCAAGCGGAATACCATGTGAGTGGTTTGCAAGATATTATCTCGCTCCATGGTAAGTACGTTATTACGTTCCATTTCTTCTTGTGCGGCTTGCAAGGCTTCTACGTTTTGGCGAAGCAACTCTTCTTGCATTTTCATTTGTTCGGCAAAACTTTCAGACTCTCTCAATAGTCTTTCTGTTTCTTGTCTGTTTTTCACGGTGAAAATAGTTGCAGCGATAGACTCAGCAATCTGCTCCACAAACTCTCGTTTGTAAGGTTCTAACTCCGTAATAGAAGCAATTTCTACCACACCATATACTTCATTATTAGCTTTGAGAGGTACAATCAAGATGCAACGAGGATTAGTATGTCCCAGTCCCGAAGTGATGGTAATGTAGTTATTAGGAACTTCAGTAAGATAAATGGAAGCCTGTTCTTTCCAAGCCTGTCCTGTCAAGCCATCACCTTCATAGACTTTTTGCTCCAAATATTTTTTCTTATCCCACGCATAGCAAGCGGCAAGTCTGAGATATTTTTCACCTCCTTCTTCGGTTACGATGAACAAGCCTCCTTGATTAGCTCCTAATTTTTTCACCAATGAGGAAATGATTTGGTCGGCAAGTTCATCAAGGTTATTGCTATATTGTCGTAATAGATCTGCAAATTTACTTACACCTTCGGCTTTCCAGTTTCGGATACTATCTTGTTCGGCAACTTTTTCAAGGTTATCACGCATTCGTATCAAAGCGTTTCCGAGAACGTCTTTATCAGAAAGCGGTTGAAATTCTTTTCTGAAATGTCCTTGACCAATAGCATCAGCAAACTCGGAAGTTGAGCGTAAGCCTCGGATAAGGTTATCTACGGAAGAGGCAATCTCTCCGATTTCATCTCGGCGGAAACGAGTGCGTTTGTCTTCGGGCAACTCTCCTCTACTAAGTTGCGAGATAATTTTATTGAGGTAACTAATAGGCTGAACTATATTCGCTGTAAGCGTAAAGGCTACTGCAATACCAATCACTACTACAATCACTATCAGCACAATGATTTGTATAGTAAGATTGCGAGCAGAAATCAACAAATTATTTTGAGCTTTTTCCTTTTCCTGACGCTTGTATTGCTCAATTTTCTCTAACTTACTGATAATACTTTTAGCTTGTGGGTTGATGCGGTCTTCCACGAGGGTAGTCATATACAGAAACAACTCTCCTTCTTGGTCTTGTACTGAGAGAATTTTTTCCATCACTTCCTTCTTCTGCAACTGAATAAAGTTTTCAAAATCTTTGAATACGCTATCAATTTTAGCAACCTGTGAGGTATCTGACCAGTTTTTCATCAGATTTTGCAGGTTTTCTTTAAGTTTAGGGTATTCAATATCCTGAATAGCTTTCAGTTGGTCTTTTTCTTCTTTGGTTTGAGGCGTGTAAATCCAGCCAATAGTAAGCCTTTGGGAGCGTTCTACTAATAGCTTGAAGTCTTTTATAGCATCAAAAGAAGGATCTACTACTTTCTGAATGTTCTGAATAATGGCGGCATTCCGATTGAGAATAAAGATGTTATATAGACCATAACCTCCATATACAACAATCAATGCAAAGAAGCTCAAAAGAATTTTCTGACGAATGGTCAAACCACGTTTCATAAGCGTTTGGGTTTAGCTTGCCTAAAAATACACAAAAACTTGTAACAAATTCAAATTTAAGAAAAAATTTTTTCTTCCTCAAAATATTCTATGGCTTGTATTTTGAGGAGTTTTTCTTGTTCCAAAAGGTCAAATTGAGGCAAAGGTTTGAGTAGTTTCCAATGGGGCCAGCCGTCTTTGTCAAGACCTTCTAATTCATAAAATCCTAACTTAGAAAGCAATCTGCAAATAGCGATGTGCATTAAGTCTTGTTTTTCCTCTTTGCTAAATGAACGAAAACCCTTCCCTAATTCTTGTACCCCAATCAGGAAAAGAACTCCATTCAAATCTTTGGGGCGTATGCCTAATCTTTGATGAATTTTATTGAGCAGTTGTCCCCACCGAAACTCAAATTCTAAATCTTCGCTTGTCATAGTTTTTTAAGCAAATTTACGAATTTTCTTTTGTGAAAAGCAAAAAATATGTATTTTTGCTAAAATACTTGGTGCTTTATGGAGGTTTTGGAAAGAACTTACAAAGTAACGGACTTCCTCCAAAAGGAAGATTTTGAGGAAAACTTTATTTACGAACTGCTGAATGGTACGATTGTGAAACGTTCTGCCCCTAATCCTTTGCATCAAATTGTCTTGTTGAATTTAGTGAGAGTTTTTGATAACTTTATTCAACGAAATAAGCAAGGTGTTTTACTGATAGCTCCGATTGATGTAATTTTAGACGAAGGGAATTTAGTAGTGCCTGATTTGATTTTTGTGCAAGAAAGCCGAAAAAATATCATTACTGAAAAAGGCATTGAGGGCATACCCGATTTGGTAGTAGAGATTTTATCCCCTTCTACGGCTCGTTATGACAGAGGCGAGAAAATGAAACTTTACAAAAAACATCAAGTTCCTGAATACTGGATTATTGAGCCTAAAATGCAGGTAGTAGAAATTTACACTTATCAAAATGGTGATTACGACCTGCAAGAATATGCTATGGAAAAGGGTTTGGTAAAATCAAAAGTTTTGCGAGATTTACAATTTGATGTGGAGCAGATTTTCAAAGTTTAGTGGTTATGGAAGTTGTTTTGGAAAAATATTTCGTAACGGATTTCCTTCAAAAAGAAGATTTTGAGGAAAACTTTATTTACGAACTGCTGAATGGTACGATTGTGAAACGTTCTGCCCCAAGTTTATTGCACCAAAGTATTCTAAGGAAACTCGTACATATTTTTGAAGATTATCTTGCAGAAAAAAAATTAGGTGAGTTCTTTTTCGCCCCGATTGATGTAGTTTTAGATGAAGAAAACTTGGTGATTCCTGATTTAGTTTTTGTATTTGAAAGCAAGAAGGATATTCTCAAAGAAAATTACATTGCAGGCATACCCGATTTAGTAGTAGAAATTTTATCTCCTTCTACGGCTCGTTATGATAGAGGTGAGAAAATGAAACTTTACAAAAAACATCAAGTTCCTGAATACTGGATTATTGAGCCTAAAATGCAGGTAGTAGAAATTTACACTTATCAAAACGGCGATTACGACCTGCAAGAATATGCTATGGAAAAAGGTTGGGTAAAATCAAAAATTTTGCAAGATTTGCAATTTGATATTTCAGAGATTTTCAAAACATAAAAGAGTATGGGATACATTCTTTGTGCTAATGGACATTATTATGAGGATAGTAATCCTTCATGTCCGTATTGTCCGACTCCGCAAGCTACCGACTTTAATAAAACGCAAATTATGAATAACGACAAAACCAAAATCATGCAAGGCAATGAGGATAAAACCCTCATACAAAACGAGAAAATTGCTAATTTCAACAAAACAGCCATTTTCACGGGTACGCCTTCACAAGAAGTAACTCCACAACCTAAAGTAGTACAACCCCAAAGTACAGGCAGAAAGTTAGTAGGTTGGTTAGTTTCTTACACCTTAGACCCACTGGGGCAAGACTTCAAATTGCGTGAAGGACGTAACATCATCGGTTCGGATAGTGCTTGCGATATTGTCATTCCTGATAGTCAGGTTTCGGGAAAGCATCTTACTATCCTGTTTCGTATGGGAGATTTCAAATTCAAAGATGAACTCTCTACCAATGGTACTTTTGTCAATGAAGAGTTTGTAGAAGAAGGTACCCTGAAAGACGGAGATGTTATTCGTATCGGGCAAACGGTACTTAAATTCAGAACAGCCCTGTGAGTTGAGTAGTGAGTACAGAGTAATGAGTACAATTATGTAGTGGATAATATCAAACCCAAATTCTAAACATTCCTTAAACCCTAAACTTTTTAGCAATGCCCTTAGATAGAAATGGAATAGCCAAACGAATTGCCCAAGAACTCAGAGATGGCTATTATGTAAATTTGGGTATAGGTATACCCACGTTAGTCGCTAACTATATTCCCGAAGGAATGAATGTAGTGTTACAATCGGAAAATGGTTTATTAGGCATCGGACCTTTTCCTACGGAAGACGAAGTAGATCCTGACCTTATCAATGCTGGTAAGCAGACCATTACCATGATACCTGGTGCTTCGCTGTTTAGCTCTGCGGATAGCTTTGCAATGATTCGTGGAGAACATATTGACCTAACCATTCTAGGAGCTATGGAAGTAAGCGAAAATGGCGACATTGCCAACTGGAAAATACCAGGCAAAATGGTAAAAGGCATGGGTGGAGCTATGGATTTGGTTGCGGCGGCGAAAAATATTATTGTAGCTATGCAACAAGTCAATAAAGCAGGAGAGTCTAAACTTTTGCCTAAATGTACTCTGCCGCTTACAGGAGTGCGTTGTGTGAAGAAAGTAGTTACAGAACTGGGTGTCTATGAAATTTTACCCGAAGGAGGCTTCAAACTTGTTGAAAAAGCCCCTGATGTAACTATTGACGACATCAAAAAAGCCACCGCAGGTAAATTGGTAATTGCCGACGAAGTGAAAGATATTGTTATCTGATGATTTCGCTTTCGGATACGGCTGTTGTGATACTTAATTACAACGGCAAGCATTGGCTTGAAAAGTTTTTACCTTCGGTAATAGCTTATTCGGCTGATGCTCAAATTGTTGTTGCCGATAATGCCTCCACTGATAATTCAGTGGATTTTTTACGTTCTGTTTTTCCACAAGTACGTTTGGTTCGTTTGGAGAAAAATTGGGGTTTTTGTAAAGGTTACAACGAGGCACTCCAACAAATTCAAGCCAAATATTTTGTTTTGCTCAACTCCGATGTGGAAGTTAGCTCAAATTGGCTTGCTCCACTCATTGATTTTTTAGAAAAAAATCCCGATGTCATTGTAGTGCAACCCAAAATTAAGTCTTTCTCCAATAGAACTCATTTCGAATATGCAGGGGCGGCAGGAGGTTTTTTAGATAGGTGGGGGTATGCTTTTTGCAGGGGTAGAATTTTTGATACCTGCGAAAAAGATGAAGGACAATATGATACCAACCTTGAAATTTTTTGGGCAACAGGAGCTTGTATGGTAGTACGTGCCGAATGGTGGTATAAGTTAGGTGGTTTTGATGAATATTTGTTTGCCCATTTTGAGGAGATTGATTTTTGTTGGCGAGTACAACGGGCAGGCGGTAAAGTAGTTTGTATTTCTGCAAGTGAGGTTTTTCATGTAGGTGGAGGTACGCTCCAAGCCAGCCACCCTCGTAAAACTTTCTTAAATTATCGCAATAACTTGATTGTTTTAGCAAAAAACTTACCTTTTCCACAAAATTTTTTCAAAATATTGGTTCGGTTATTTCTTGATGGTTTTTCGTCTTGGCTTTTTCTCAAAAAAGGTCAGTGGAGGCATATTGGGGCAATCATCAAAGCTCATTGGGCTTTTTATGCTTACCTGATTTTTTATAGAAAAACACAACCTCCCCTACCTAAAAACATCTCTTTGAGTAAAGTTTCGGTAGTTTGGGAGTATTTTGTAAAAAAACGAAAAACTTATCAAGAAATATGCAGAAACCTTTAAGGGCGTAAGTTTTCAGGTATTTTAGATTTTCAAATCGCTGAAAACAGAGTTTGTTGGAGTAGTTTCTTCTTTGATATTTTCTGTTTTAGGCGTAGGAGAGTTATTTTCGGTTTTATTTTCTTTAAGTTCATTCATCATTTTCTTAATTTGGTTAATATCTCCCATTTGGCATCTGCCATTGAAAATAGCTCCCGCCTCTACGACCATTTTAGCAGTGATTATATCGCCGTTGACAACTGCCGTTGATTTCAGTACTAAAAGTTCTGCAATTTCTAATGAGCCTTTTACCTCCCCTTCAATTTCAGCATTCTGAGCAGTAATACTTCCTTCTACCAATGAAGCGTTACCTGTGGCTACTTTGGATTTGCTTCTAATGTCTCCAATTAGTTTGCCGTCGACGCGTACATTGCCGAAGGTATCTATATTTCCTTGCAAGGTAGCCCCCTTACCGATATTAGTGCTAGCATTAGAGATTTTATCAATATCCTGATTTTTAGGGGTTTCTTTGTGTGAACTTCCAAACATTGCCATAATTTCAAAGTTTTAGTTTAGGAATGAAATTTTGTGTAAGTTTGAGAAAAACGAATAAATGTTCAAATTATTGAGATTTTTCGCTCACAAGATACGAAAAATTTTCTTAAAAAGAAACAAATTTTTCTGGATTTATTGCATTACCTTTGTACCAAAGTTCAAAATGCAGGTGAGGACCCGAAGAAAGTCTGCCTGTATTGCCTATAATCGCAATTACATCTCCAGCTTTGACAAAATCTCCTACTTTTTTGAAAAGAGCCGCATTATGTTTGTATAACGTAACCATATCACCCTGATGTTGGATAGCAATGACGTTACCTGTGTCTTCTGTCCAAGAGGCGAATATCACGGTGCCATCGGCAGCGGCTTTGATAGGTTCATTGGCTTTGGCAACTAAATCTATTCCGAAATGCTTATTTTTAGCATCAAAACGTTCAGTAATAGTGCCTTTGATAGGTGGGAAAAAAGAAATACTTTGCAAAGTAACATCTGTACTTGTTGATTTAGGTTCTTTCAAACTGATATTCATACTTTCATACTCTTTTCGCAGATTTAGGTCGGCTTGCGAAATATAATCTTGAATAGTATCGGTTTGTGCTATCTGATTTTTTGATATTTTGGTAGTATCAGCTCGTAGATCTTTCACATCGCCTTCTATGGCTTTCTTGAAATTTTGATAATAGCGTTCATATTGATTGGTAACCTCAATGAGTGAGTCCACCGTATTTGTGAGCGAGAGCAGCTGTTTTTTGATTTGTAATTCCTGCGAGCTTTGCACTGCTTTTCCACTCTGACCTGGAGCAAGCCAAAAACCTAATGCAAACACCAATACCAACACAGGCACTACTATCACTAATGCTTTGGTATGGCTGTACGAAAAGCTACGTTTTTCTTCAAAGTTTTCTTCATCTCTTATTACTACTTCGTAGCGATGCGAAAGCCATGTAAATAAACTTTCTTTAATTTTCATTGAATAGAAATTTTCGCAAAAAAACAAAAAAATCCGTATTTCTCCGAAGATTTTGACAAGTTTATCAAAGTACAAACTCTTTTTTTGACTAATTTTGCATCCGAGTAAAACTTTCAAACTTCTACAAAGTTTTATAGGGTAGTTGTAAGAGGTCAATTTGAACAATTTTTGAGCAAATGTTTCATCATTTAAGTCTTTCGCTTATGTTTCGTTTAACTTGGTGGAAATGGATTACAATTTTGTGTTTGGTGTATGCTGTTTTAGCGGGTTTTCTGGTGGATGTTCCTCGTTTGCAAACAGGTAATCTAGACCATACGGCTCGGAACTTATATTTCCACGTACCGATGTGGTTTGGCATGGTATTTGTGCTTACAATTTCAGTAGTTCAATCTGTTTTGTATTTGCGTAAAAATCAAGAAATCAATGATTGGAAGGCAGTTTCTTTTGCGGAGGTGGGCATTGTGTATGGTGTTTTAGGGCTTATTACAGGGATGATATGGGGAAAATTTACTTGGGGAGATTTTTTACCTCGTGATGTCAAGATTTATGGAGCGGCGGTGGCTATGCTGATTTATATGGCATATTTTATTTTGCGTTCGGCTATTGAAAATAAAGAACAAGCGGCTCGTATTTCGGCAGTCTATAATATTTTTGCATATTCCGTGTATATTCCACTTATTTTCGTGATGCCTCGTCTTTACGATAGCATACATCCAGGTAATGGTGGCAATCCAGGCTTCAATGCCTATGACCTCAACGGCAATATGCGTATGGTTTTTTATCCTGCCGTTATAGGATTTTTAGGACTTGCCCTGTGGATAGCTTTGCTTCGCGTGCGTATGCGTATGATAGAGCAAGCCTTGCAAAATACTGAAAATCAAAAAAGAATTGTCATAGAGACTACTTCTTAAAATTCTTACACATTGCTACTTGCACCGAAATTTTTTTGTATCTTTGCCGAAATTTTTGTTCAACTCAATCAAGTTTTATGGAAGAAATTGGTAAAAAATCCTCTAAAAGTGGCTTGCAAGCTATCGGCATACAAAAATTTGCAAAAGCCTATTGGAATCTTTCTCCTGCTGAACTTGTGGAACATGCATTAGCCCGCAAAGAAGGCATACTCGCCGACAATGGTGCTTTGATGTGCGATACAGGTAAATTCACAGGACGCTCTCCCAAAGATAAATTCACCGTTTTAGATGCCAAAACCAAAGATTCTGTTTGGTGGGGGGATATTAACCAGCCTTTTGATGAGGCTAAATTTGATGCTTTGCACGCCAAAATGATAAAATTTTTAGAAGATAAAGAAATTTTTGTGCGTGATGCCTATGCAGGAGCAGATGAAAACTATCGCCTCAATTTACGTGTAGTTAATACAATGGCTTGGCATAATCTTTTTTGCTATAACTTATTCCTCCGACCTACTCCTCAAGAATTAGAAACTTTTGAACCTAATTTCACTATTATCAATATTCCTGAATTTCAGGCAAATCCTGTCGAAGACGGCACACGTCAGGCAAATTTTACGATTATCAACTTCACTAAACGTATCATTCTGATTGGTGGCTCGGCGTATGCAGGGGAAATGAAAAAAGGAATTTTTACAGTTCTCAATTACATTTTGCCTCACGAAAGAAATATCCTTTCTATGCATTGCTCGGCAAATGTAGGCAAAGAAGGTGATGTAGCTATTTTCTTTGGACTTTCAGGTACGGGCAAAACTACGCTTTCCGCAGACCCCAACCGCAACTTGATTGGCGATGATGAACACGGCTGGACAGACAAAGGTATTTTCAATTTTGAAGGAGGTTGTTATGCCAAAGTAGTGAATATTACGCGTGAAAATGAACCTCAAATCTGGGATGCTATCAAATTTGGGGCTGTTTTAGAAAATACTCGTTGTTATCCTGGTACTCGTACTCCTGATTATACCAACATTTCCGTAACTGAAAATACACGTGTAGGTTATCCTATTCATTTCATCGGTAATGCCGTTGAGCCTTCGGTAGCAGGCATACCTAAAAATATCTTCTTCCTCACGGCTGATGCTTTTGGAGTATTGCCGCCTATTTCTAAACTTACGCCTGGGCAAGCCATGTACTTTTTTATTTCGGGTTATACTGCCAAAGTAGCAGGTACAGAAGTTGGTATTGTAGAACCCCAAGCAACTTTTTCAGCTTGTTTTGGAGCAGCATTTTTGCCTTTACATCCTACCAAATATGCTGAACTTTTAGGCAAAAAAATGCGAGAACATAAGGTAAATGTTTGGCTTGTGAATACAGGTTGGACAGGCGGTCCATATGGAGTGGGTTCGCGTATGAAACTCAAATATACGCGTGCTATGCTCACAGCGGCTATGGAAGGCAAATTGGAGAATGTTCCTTATGTTAATCATCCTGTTTTTGGAATAGCTGTTCCACAATCTTGCCCCGATGTACCAAGCGAGATTTTGAATCCTCGCGACACGTGGGCAGATAAAGACCTCTATGACCTGAAAGCTAATGAACTTGCCGCTGCTTTTGTGAAAAATTTTGCTAAGTACGCCGATTTTGCAAATGAAGAAATCCTTGCCGCCGCTCCCAAAGTGGCTTCAGTGGTAAGTTAGAAAGTTGAAAGTTTGAGGCTTATTCTCAAAAAAATAGCTATGTGCCTCTCTTTTAGTCTTTATGTAAAACTAAACTCTAAAAAGAGAGGCTTTGTAATTTCTTTCCTACAAAATCATTTACAGTTAGTATGACATCTTTCTTGGTATTCTTGCTATCGTTGTCTCGTTTAAGCAAGTTCTCTTTATATCCATATCACTGCTCGGTAGTTTTGCTTACTTGAATTTAAGACCAATCACCTAACATAATTTCAGATTTTCCAACCGTAACTTGCTATTCTTTGCCTCTAATGCAGTCATTTTACAAGCATTTTTCTCAGAAAACTCTGTAATGTATTTAGTACTTTTTAGTTTTTTCTTAACTTTGCAAATGCTTATCACCTCATAAATTATTTGTATGACTACTTACCAGCAAGCTGAAAACATATTAGTTCAACTTTCTTTTGCTCGTATTACGCCTTTGGCTCTTGACGATAATGATACACTTTTTTTAGATCTTTCAGAGGCTAATGCTATCAGTGAAGGGATTTATCTGTGGGGAAGCGATAAAATGGAAAAATGGCTTAATAATCAACTTCAATTTGCAGGCAAAAAAGCTCATATTGGAGGTTATTTGGAAAAAAGAACTTTATATAGACGCAATAGCCTTTTCAACAATGCAACTGAAAAACGTGAATTTCATTTGGGAATAGATATTTGGACAAAGGCAGAAACCCCTATCTTTGCCCCTTGGGACGCTATTGTTCATAGTTTTCAAGATAACAATCGTTTCGGAGATTACGGACCCACTATTATTTTAGAACACCAAACTCCTAAACTCAAATTTTATACTCTCTACGGACATTTGAGTAGAAAGTCTTTGGTAGGCAAAAAAGTAGGACAAACCATTGCCAAAGGAGAACAATTCGCAGAAATTGGTAACTACCCTGAAAATGGGGATTGGTCGCCTCACTTACATTTTCAGGTAATTTTGGATATGCAGGGTTTGCAAGGGGATTTTCCAGGGGTATGTTCAGCAGAGAATTTAGATTTTTATAGAAAAATTTGCCCTAATCCTAATGTAATCCTGAAAAGTCCTATTTTGGAATGAAAATTTCTCCATGCTAATGATATACTTCAAAGAACTATAGCCGAGTTTTTGCAAGAAAATGCCTATCTTGCTTTCTAAATTTTTCAAGGACTGAACCCACTTAAACACGATTTACAAACTTACTGAGCAGAAGAATTATCATTCGGCATTGGTTGATGTATAAAGTTGAAAATCAGAAGTTTTTGATTATTCAATGCAAGGGGCATTACTAAAAGTAAATTTTTTTTGCTTTTTCATTTTTTTTTTAGAACTTTGCATTCCGTTTTTCACGTTAAACCTAAAAACTTATGAAAGTAGTCGAGATTATAGGGTATAAAAGAGCAAATCTCGGAAAGACTGCTTCCAGAGCCTTGCGTGCCGAAGGAAATGCTCCTTGTGTATTATATGGAGGCAAAGAGCAAATTCATTTTTACGCACCCATGAGTTTATTCAAAGAACTCACTCATAAACCTGATGCGGCTTTTGTAAGGCTTAATATTGAAGGAGACGAGTACGATGCTATCTTACAAGAAGCTCAATTTCACCCTACCAGCGAAATTCTTTTACACGCAGATTTTCTGCTTCTCCGCGACGACCGCCCTATCACTATGCAAATTCCAGTGAAACTCGTAGGAAATTCTGTTGGAGTGCAAAAAGGTGGTAGATTAGTACAAAAATTACGCAAACTTACTATTAAGGCATTGCCTAAAAATATGCCCGAGTTTGTGGAAATAGATATTACGCCTTTGGAAGTGGGTAAGTCGTTCAAGGTGCAAGATTTAGGAGAAAAACCTTACAAAATCTTGAATAGTCCTACTAATCCTATTGTTTCGGTGGAAATTACACGTGCTTTGCGTCAGGCAGAACAAGAAGCCGCCAAAGAAGCCAAAGCCGCCGCCAAGAAAAAATAATCCAATCTACCCAATGGCTAACGAAATTTCCGTTAGCCATTTTTGCTTTACTTTATTCTTCTTTTTGCTTTTCTGCATAAAGTTATGAAAATTCTGCTTTTGCACAATTATTATACGCAAAGAGGCGGTGAAGATGTTGTTTTTGAGGCAGAAAAAAAATTGCTTACGCAAAAAGGACACGAAGTAGAAACCCTTACTTTCCAAAATCAAAAGTTGAAAAACCTTTCTCAAAAACTAAAAACAAGTTTTACAAGTATTTATAATTGTCATTCAGCAAAACTGCTTGCCCAAAAAATTGATGAATTTCAGCCACAACTACTTCATGTGCATAATTTTTGGAAAGAGGCTTCGCCGGCGGTGTATTATACAGCCAAACACAAGAATATTCCTGTGGTGCAGACTCTGCACAATTTCCGTTTAATTTGTGCTAATGCCCTGCTTTTACGCCAAAATCAACCTTGTGAGCTTTGTGTAAAAAAAATTTTGCCACTTTCTGCAATTCGGTATGGTTGTTATGAAAATCGTTTTATTTCTGCTCAGATTACCTTTTTGAGTAGCATTCACAAGGTTTTAGGTACGTGGAAAAATTTAGTTTCGCATTACATTACGCTCACGGAATTTGCTAAGCGTAAATTTCTGAACTCTTCGCTGAATTTGCAGGAAAACCAAATCAGTGTGAAGCCTAATTTTGTAGAAGACAGGGGTTGGATAGGGGGAGAAGGGCGTGAAAACTTTTTTTTGTATGTTGGCAGACTTTCGGCTGAAAAAGGCATACAAACGCTTTTAGAAGCTACTAAATTCCACAAATTTCGTTTAGAAATCATTGGTGGTGGTGAATTAGAATACCTTGTAAGAGAATATAGTCATTTTAATTCTAATATTGTTTATCAAGGTTTTTGCCAGCAAGACTTTATATTAGAAAAATTGAAAAAATCCAAAGCATTGATTTTTCCTTCGGTTTGGTATGAGGGCTTGCCTCTCACACTTTTGGAATCTTTTTCTACAGGCACGCCCATAATCATTTCAGACCTTGATAATTTGAACAATTTGGTTATTAACTGCTTCAACGGCTTGCATTTTCAAACAGGGAATAGTCAGGATTTAGCACAAAAAATTGCTTATTTTGAGAAAAATCACGATTTTTTATGGTACGAAAATGCCCGTAAAACCTACGAGCAGAACTATACTCCCGAAATTTCTTATCAAAAACTTTTGGCTATTTATCAGCGAATTTTGGGGTATACATCTTTTCACCTGCCAGAACAGGGAAATCTAAGCGATTTTCTTTTGGAGGAATAGGGCAAGTATAATCATCATTATAGACGCAATAAGGATTGGTAGCGTAATTGAAGTCTAAAATAATTGTTTCGCCTTTCGGAAACGCTACATTATTGATATATCTACCTCCTTTGTAAGTTTCTTTGCCATTGGAGGCATCAAAAAAGGGCAGAAAAAGAAATTTATCACCTGTTTTATGTAAAAGCATAAGTTTGTACTCCTTGTTTGCGTACTTGAAATAGGCATAAGCATATGGAATATAAGGCTGGGGTTCGCTTTTGGTCATGGCAATCGCAATGGGTTTGCCCCCTTTGATATACTCTACCCGAGCTTTGATACGCCAATCGGGATTGACAGGAAAATACTGCAAACCTTGAAAGCTATCACGCTTGGCGATGGGTGATTCGGCAGAGAATTTGAAAAACTGATTACGCTGCTTGCGTTCTGTTTCTACGTTTTGAATGTAAGTCTCTGTATCGTTCTGCTCGGAAATAACTACAAACACTATCAATGCCAAAGCTATTAAGGCAACGGCAAAAAGAAAAATTTTAGATTTACTCATAAACTTTGGTACAATTATTGCCACGTAAAAAAGGAAAAAACTCCACCAGAGGTGAAGTCTTTTAAACCACTATAACTATGAAAACTTTTCTTGTGAATGTTTTAGGCTTCTGCTACGGGAACTACATGCACAAATGAGCGGTCATTTTTGCCTCTTTTAAACATCACCACGCCATCCACAAGAGCATAAAGCGTATGGTCTTTTCCCATACCTACATTTCTACCAGGGTGATGTTTAGTTCCTCGTTGCCTAACAATAATGTTACCCGCAACACATCTCTCACCCCCAAAAATCTTAACCCCTAAACGTTTGCTCTCGGATTCTCTTCCGTTTTTGGTACTACCAACTCCTTTTTTGTGTGCCATATTAGTAAATGTTTTGGATTTTTCAAAAAAATTTAGAATTTTTTTAAGTAAATTTTACACAGCAATTTTTTCAATCATCACCTTCGTGAGGAGTTGTCTGTGTCCTTTTTTTCTGCGATAGCTTTTTCTACGTTTTTTCTTGAAAACAATTATTTTATCGCCTTTTAGGTGTTCAAGGATTTTACCTTGTACAGTGGCTCCTGCGACAGTAGGAGAGCCTACAATTACGTTGCCTTCCTTTTCTACAAGCAACACTTTGTCAAAAGTCACGGCAGCGTCAGGTTCGCCTTCCAAACGATGTGTGTAGATGTAGCGATTTTCCTGAACTTTGAATTGCTGTCCCGCGATTTCTACGATAGCGTACATACTAAACAAGTTTAGGTTAAAAATTCGGACTGCAAATTTAGGAATAATTTTCTCGTAATACAAAAATTTTTATCTGTTTTTTCCAAATGAATTCAGAATTTACAACTCTTTGCAAAAGCCAGAAATAAAAGCTAATTTTACCCAAATTTCAGATTTCTCTAAATTATGAAAAATGGTTTTTGCGAGTTTAATCTTCTTGTGTTATTTTTTGCCGATAAGTTTGCTTTTATACTACCTTTGGCAAAATAAAACCTATCAAAATATTGTCCTGACGCTTTCTTCTTTCATTTTTTATGCTTGGGGCGAGCCTATTTGGGTGATTTTGTTATTTTTTTCGGCTTTGGTGGATTATCTCAACGGACTTTGGGTAGAAAAATATTTGGCTCATTCAAAAAAAATGGCTCGTTGTGGGGTGATTTCTTCATTGGTTATCAATTTGGGTTTATTGATTGCCTTCAAATACAGCGGGTTTTTAGCTGAAAATATAAATAATCTCACAAATTGGGGCTTACCTGTTCCTAAAATAGATTTGCCCATAGGTATTTCGTTTTACACTTTTCAAACTATTTCCTACACAATAGACGTGTATAGAGGCGAGGTGAAGGCACAGAAATCTTTTCTGAAATTTTTGATGTTTGTGAGTATGTATCACCAACTTGTAGCAGGACCTATTGTGAGATATGCCCATATTGCCCACGAAATTGAAAGTCGCAAGTTTAGTTGGGTAAATATGGGGGCGGGCATACACAGGTTTTGTATTGGATTGTTCAAGAAGGTTGCTGTGGCTAATGTTGCTGCCGAACTTTCCAAAGATTACTTAGACGGCAACCTTGCAGAAATTTCAGTGGGAGAGGCTTGGTTTGGGATTATTTTGTATTCTCTACAAATTTATTTTGATTTTTCGGGCTACTCGGATATGGCAATAGGGTTGGGACGAATGTATGGATTTCATTATTACGAAAATTTCAAATATCCTTACATTTCCAAATCGGCAACAGAATTTTGGCGAAGATGGCATATTTCTTTGGGAAGTTTTTTCAGAGATTATGTGTATATTCCTTTGGGAGGCAATAAAAGATTTTTTTATCGCAATTTATTGGTTGTCTGGACTCTCACGGGGCTTTGGCACGGAGCAAGTTGGAATTTTGTGCTTTGGGGGCTGTATTTCGGTATATTGATAGCTTTGGAAAGGTTGTTTCTATTGAGAATTTTAGAGAAAATTTCCGCTTTTTTCGCACATTTATACTTGATTTTGGTGGTTGTTTTAGGTTGGGCTTTGTTTTATTTTACAGATTTTCAAAGACTTACTCACTTCTTCAAAATTTTATTTGGTTTTGCCTCCAATGCAATTTGGAACTATGAACTTAATTTCAAATTGCAAGAAAATTTATTGTGGCTTGTTTTGGCAATTCTCTTATGCACACCCATATACTTTTGGATAGCTAAATGGTTTGCTTTACGCATGAAATATCGCCCACAACTTTACGCTTGGGTGATAGTACATTCTTTTCAGTTTATTTTGCTGATTATTTCAATTACAATGCTGGTAGGCAGAAGTTACAATCCATTTATCTATTTCAGATTTTAGAGAAAAAGTCCCTTACTATGGCACAGGAGTACGATAAAATTCTAAAAGAGAACATTGAGGAGATTATTTTGCCACTTGCGGAAAAGCTACTGCATTTGCAAGCCAAAAACTTGGAGGAAATTCCTGATGACTTACAAAGAACTCTTGAACGCCGTCCTGATTTTCTGAAAAAAGTTATAGAGCCAGATAATTCTCAAAATTACATTTTGCACATAGAATTTCAAGTGGAAGATACCGATGAAATGCTTTACAGAATGGCAGAATATTATACTTTGTTGCTTCGCAAATACAGATTGCCTGTAAAGCAGTATGTGTTTTTCATTGGGGGCAAGGATATAAAAAAGATGTTTACTGAAATACAGCAAGAAAACTTTATTTTTCGGTTTCATTGCATAAACTTACAAGATTATGATTTTCAGGTTTTTCTGAATTCGGAAATACCTGAAGAAGTTATATTGGCAATATTGGCAAACTTCGGCACTGAAAAGCCTGAAAAAGTCGCTAATTTGATTTTACAGAAAATAAAGACTTTGCCTATTGAAACTTTCCGATTACAAAAGTGTGTTATTCATTTGGAAATTCTGGCGAATTTGCGTAATTTGCAGGAGTTAGTCATTAAAATTTTAGAGAAAATGGCTCTTGTTTATGATTTAGAAAAGGATTTACGTTTCAAGCAGGGACTTCAAAAAGGGGAGCAGAAAGGCATACAGAAAGGCATACAGAAAGGCATGCAAAAGGGGAAAAACCTGCAAGCCGAAGTTGCTGTTAGGAACATGATAAAAAAAGGATTTTCTTTTGAACAAATAGCAGATTTATTGGAAGTTTCTTTGGCTTTTGTGCAAAGGGTAGCTAAAAAGTTAAAAAAAGACTAAAAAGGTAAAAGTCTCTCAAAAACTTATCAATTCCTTGAAATTTGTTTATTTCAAGGAGTTTTTTTGTTGTAATTTTTGAAAAAACGTTGTTGTATGTTACAATCCATGACGGGCTATGGAAAAGCCCAATCCGAACAGAATGGCTATCAGATTGAGGTAGAAATCAAAACGCTAAATAGTAAGTTTTTAGATGTTTCTTTGCGTATGCCCAAAGAACTCAACGAAAAAGAATTGGAAATACGAGCTTTGTTGCAGGAGCATTTAGAACGTGGAAAAGTTAGTTTGACTATCAATTTTCAAAGACCTGCACATCTGCAAACCGCAAATCTTGACGAAAAAACTATTTCAGCTTATTATCAGAATTTGCTTGAAATTTCCCAAAAATTAGGTGCTACTGTTCCAAATCTTTTTGAGCTTGCCGTAGAAATTGCCGAAAAAAATCAGCAGACTACAATGCAAACCCTCAACGAAGAAGAATGGCTTTGGCTCAAAGAAACATTTTTGCAGGCTTTGGAGCGTTGCAAAGAGTTTAGATTGCACGAAGGAGCTGTAATTCGGGATAAACTTCGTGAATATGCTCAAAATATACAAAATGCCTTGCAGGAAATTGAAAAACAAGACCGCAATCGTTTGGAATATATCAAACAGAAACTTCAAAGCCGTTTGCAAGAAGTTTTAGGCGATGAAAATTTTGATAGAAATCGCTTGGAACAAGAAATGATTTTCTACACTGAAAGGTTAGATATTACTGAGGAAAAAGTTCGCTTGCAAAAACATATTGATTATCTTTTGGAAGTGCTTGCAGACAAGAATTCTAATGGCAAAAAAATCAATTTCATTTCGCAAGAAATGGGCAGAGAAATCAATACGATTGGCTCAAAAGCAAATGACGCTATCATTCAGCGTTGGGTAGTGGTGATGAAAGAAGAATTAGAAAAAATCAAAGAGCAATCTATGAATGTGCTATAAGCAGATGTTAGATATGAGATATGAGACATGAGACACAAGACACAAGACAAATTTTTTATTCAATGGAAAAGTTGAGGACAAATTTTCAGAAAAATAGTGCAGACGAAGAACTATTGGAAGATGATAGCACTGAACTTTATGAGCATTACCGCATTATTGCCGACAAAGGGCAAAGTTTGATGCGGATAGATAAGTTTTTAACAGGAAAATTAGAGGGAATTACACGCAGTAGGGTACAAAATGCTATTGAGGCAGGACTCGTGTTAGTTAATGGCAAAGTTACCAAAGCCAACTATAAGGTCAAGCCTGCGGATACGATTGTAGTTAATTTACCCAAACCGCCTCGCAATGAAGAAGTTTTGCCTGAGAATATTCCTTTGGATATTGTATATGAAGATGAAGATTTGGTCATTATCAATAAGCCCGCAGGAATGGTAGTACACCCTGCTCTTGGCAACTGGAGTGGAACACTTGTGAATGCTCTTTTGTATCATTTTCAGCAACTGCCGTATAGCGAAGGCAATGAAATTCGTCCAGGATTGGTGCATAGAATTGATAAAGACACTTCGGGACTTATAGTAGTTGCCAAAAATGAAAAATCATTGAGTCATCTTGCCAAACAATTTTTTGACCATACCATTGAGCGAACCTATTTGGCTTTGGTTTGGGGCGAACCGAAACAAACCAAAGGCACGATTGATAGCTACATAGGTAGAAGCAAACGAGATAGAAAAATTATGGACGTTTTTGAAGCCGATGAACCTACTGCCAAGCGGGCTATTACACATTATGAGGTTGTCAAATCTTTTGGTTATGTGAGTTTGCTTAAATGCAATTTAGAAACAGGCAGAACACATCAAATTCGGGTGCATTTGAAGTCTATTGGGCATCCGCTTTTTGCCGATAGTGCTTATGGGGGGGATAAAATTTTGAAAGGCTTGCTTACCCAAAAATATAAACAATTCGTTGAAAACTGCTTTAAATTGATGTCTCGTCAGGCTTTGCACGCACAAAGTTTAGGTTTTTTGCATCCAACCACACGTCAAAAGATGTTTTTTGAAAGTCCCTTACCTGCTGATTTTCAAGCAGTTTTAGAAAAATGGGAAAATTATGTTTTGCAAAAAAATCTTTCTTGAAACCAAAAACACCCTAAAAACTGCTTACACCGATAATGAAGCAGAATTTTTGGCTTTTGTGCTTTTAGAAAAAATTACAGGACTTACCAAAACACAAATTTTACTTAATACCGAGACCAATTTCACCGAAATACAGAGACAAACACTGCAAAATGACATTAGTCGCTTACTTGCTTTTGAGCCTTGGCAGTATGTGGTAGGTGAGGTTGAGTTTTTAGGCTTGAAATTAGCAGTGAATACGTCAGTACTGATACCACGTCCCGAAACAGAAGAGTGGGTGCAGAGACTTATTCAAATCTACCGAAATTCAAATTTTCAGCGAATTTTGGATATAGGCACAGGGAGTGGTTGCATTTCGATTGCTCTTGCCAGAGCCTTTCCCAATGCAGAAATTACTGCTATTGATATTTCACAAGAAAGTTTGAATTTAGCACTTAAAAATTCTTTGAAAAACAACGTAAAACTTAAACTTCTCAATGCTGATATACTGAATTTTGAGGCTACTTCTACCAAGCTAACTTGCAAGGAATGGGATTTGATTGTAAGCAATCCGCCGTATGTTTGTGAAAGTGAGAAAATACAAATGCAAACGAATGTTTTAGCTTACGAGCCTTCGGAAGCCTTGTTTGTGTCTGATAGGCAACCCTTAATTTTTTACGAAAAAATAGCTCAATTTGCTCAAAGGTATCTTGCGAAAAGTGGCATACTTTGCGTTGAAATCAATGAAAAATTTGGTAAAGAAGTGAAACGTATTTTTGAAAAAGTCGGCTTGCAAAATATTGCAATCTGGCAAGATTTTGCAGGAAAAAATAGAATTGTAATAGGTGAAAAATAGGAGTTTGAGATGTTTGAAGTTTGAGAGTCAAAGTTTTGGGAGTAATACCGAATGTAAAATGGTTTTAGAGAGAGTAGTATCAAAACCACTATCTTGGTCGTTGAACGTACTTTGGCTTTACTCAGCAAAGAATTTGAAACGCCAAAAAAAGAGTGCTACAAAACCAAATTTCCGTTAGTATAAATTCATATCTAGTTTTGGAATATGTTTAACAGCTAAATAGAATTTGAAGGCTACCTTTTTGAAGGTCTGATTTCTGGCTTGACATAATTCTATGACTACAAAGCTAAAAATTATCGGAAAAAATTGGAATATTTGTAAAAAATATTTAATTTTAAATGCGGGGAGGCCCGCTCCGCCCTGGGAGGCAATGCCAATAAGTCCTCCCCGACAGGGCACCTCAAAATCAAAAAATTTATTTTTCAATCTTTAGGTTTATTGCTAAATATACGCATCTCCTGTAAGAGGCTTGACAGCAAGAAAAGCTCAACAACTACTCATAAAAGCTATTTTTCATTAGGTATAGGTCTAAATTATTAAGAAAGGCAGGTTATATTACTGCACAATTCCTTCCAAGTCAATTTGTTTGATGTATTTGTAATTTTCCTCAGCAATATGTTCGGGAGTGAAAATGAATTGTTTATCAAAAATTTGGTTATCAATGTAATAGCTAATCCAATATTCGCTATTTAGCACAAAAACTTCGGGAGAAATAGGCTCAATAATGCAATGGCTAATAGCAGGAATTATCTCAAAAAAATACCGAATTGTAGAAGTATTACGCTTTTCGCCATTGATTTCCCCATAACCACGACAAGTAATAATCACATTTTGCAGGTCAATTTCATTATTGTTGATAAGATATGCGAACCATTCGTAAGAATGTCTGTCATTTTTTTTGCGGGCAATAGCAATCTGAACGCCCTCTACGGCTGGAAATTCAATATCTTTTCGCATTTTTTTGAGTTTTTATAGAGCTACATCTTACAAAACTACCAAAAAATTCAGAAAAAACAAGGAGTTTTTGAAAAAACTTGTAAAATTGTATTCTTCCAACATAGTAGCTTATGAAATGGTTTTTGATTTTTACGTTTTGCATTTTTGAATTTTTAGAAATTACGGCTCAAAAACAGCCTGTAATTGCTGAAAATGGTATGGTTACCAGTGCCTATCCTGATGCTTCACGTATAGGTATTGAAATCCTTAAAAAAGGTGGTAATGCCTTTGATGCGATGATAGCCACTGAATTTGCTTTGGCGGTTTGTTTCCCGATTGCAGGCAATATCGGTGGAGGAGGTTTTATGGTATGTCGTACTGCCAAAGGTGAATATGATGTTTTAGATTACCGAGAAAAAGCACCGCTCAAAGCACACGAAAAAATGTACTTGGACGAAAAAGGAAATGTAATTGAACGTTTGAGCATTGATGGACATTTAGCAGTAGGCGTACCTGGCACCGTTGATGGAATGATAAAAGTTCATCAAAAATATGGTTCATTACCTTTCAAAGACCTTGTGCAACCTGCAATTGATTTGGCTTACAAAGGATTTGTACTTACCCAAAATGAAGCCGATAATCTCAATGAATACCGCAGTGCTTTTCTGCGTATCAATACACATACGCCCGCACACCTGATAAAGCCCGAAGGCAAACTATGGAAAGCAGGTGATACACTCCGCCAAATAGAGCTTGCTCAAACGCTGGAACGTATCCGAGATTACGGCAGAGCAGGTTTCTATGAAGGTAAAACTGCCGACTTGATTATTGCTGAAATGCAAAGCCCCCAAGAACCTTCTCGTAAAGGAATTATTACTTATGAAGATTTGAAAAATTATCAAGCTGTTTGGCGTAAGCCTCTAATTGGTTTTTACAAAGGTTACAAAATTATTACTGTGCCACCACCTTCTTCGGGAGGCATAGGAATTTTGCAGATTTTGGGTATGATAGAAAAATATCCGTTAGCTCGGTGGGGGGTGCGTGATAAGCGAACTTTACAGGTTATCATTGAAGCAGAACGCCGTTTTTACGCTGATAGAGCGGTACATTTGGGAGACCCTGATTTCTACAAAGTGCCTATCCAGAAACTTTTGGATAAAACCTATTTACAAAGTCGCATGAAAGATTTTTCTTTTGAAAAGGCAGGCAACTCTGAAAATATTATCGCAGGAAATATCCCTGAAAGCGAGGAAACTACGCATTACACGATTGCTGACAAGTGGGGGAATGTAGTTTGCGTAACTACTACGCTCAATGGGGCGTATGGCTCAAAAGTAATGGTAAAAGGAGCAGGTTTTTTTCTGAATAACGAAATGGATGATTTCAGTATCAAGGCGGGTTTTCCGAATTTGTATGGGGCTATTGGAGGAAAGGCAAATGCCATAGCTCCACAGAAACGTATGTTAAGTTCCATGACACCTACTATTGTAGAAAAAGACGGCAAATTTGACTTTGCTTTGGGAACGCCTGGTGGAACTACCATTCCTACTTCGGTTTTGCAGGTTTTTCTGAATGTAGTTGAATTTGGTATGCCTTTGCAAAAGGCAATAGATATGTCTCGTTTTCATCATCAATGGCAGCCTGATGTGGTTTTTATGGAAAAAAATGCTTTTGATGAAAAAATAATAAAAGAGTTGGAAAAATTGGGGTATCGTTTGCAAGTTCGCAGTAGCATAGGGCGTGTAAATGGCATTAGGAAACTAAACAATGGCAAATGGGAAGGGGCGGCAGATTCTCGCAAAGATGATACAGCAATCGGATATTAGTTAGTAAGTACTTGCTTTTGGTTTCTGCTTGAAGATTTAAGATAGAAGCCATTCAAATTTTTGAAAAAGTTTTTTCTGAAAAAATTTGGCTTTTGCACAAAAATTGCGTATATTTGTTTGTACTTCTTAAAGTTATCTTTTTATGAAAAATATTCGTTTGTTTATTGGGTTTGTGGTAGCGATTGGTGGTTTGTTGCTAATTGCAAGCCAAAAAAGAGTGCTTGAAAAAAGCCATGAAAAAAGTGTTGCACCTGTAATGGGTCTTGCTTCTAATGTTCCTTCAGCAGGAATAAGTGCAGCCTCTAACGCTTCCGACAACTATTCTGAGGATTTGAAAGACTTTTTAAGTGGTTTTACTCCTGCTCGTTTTCCTTTTGTTATTGACGAAAAAACCATGAGTTTTCTGAAGATGCAAGAGCAACCCGATTGGAAGAAAGTTAAAAAAATTGATAAAAAGTATGCCAAATTCGCTCCTAAACTCCGAGAAGGTGAGTTTAGCCGATTGCCTCGTGAAATAGAAGGATTTTATGTTGCTAAGATTGCAGAGAATAAAGATTTTGCTGCTGTCATTTACGCTACTGCCGATTTTAGCCCTTACACTTCAAGATTTGCATACACAGAAAGTTCCACTCCTCGGTTTAAATCTGTACATTTTATTTTAACTACTTATGCTCCCAATGGTGACATTATTGATGAATTAGATGTAGCGACTCTATTTACACAAAATTTCAGAAAAACTTTCTTTATCAATAAAGATTTGCAATTTTATACTATCAGCAACAGAAATGAAATGACTACCCTAAAAGAATTTTATCAAATTGATAAAAAAGGTGCTATTAAAAGAATCAAAGAGGAAGATAGCAAAGATAAGAAAACAGAATTCTATTTCTAAAATTTCATAGCTCTTACAATGAATTTTGAGTTATAGGCGTTTAATCATATTCTTGTAAGGGTAGAAATCCACTTGAATAGTATGACGAGGTGAGGCTTTGTAACGCTTGCGTAATTTATCTTTATAACGCTCAATGTCTTTGAGCATAGCTTCTTTGGAAGGTAGTTTGCTTTTTCCTTTCAAGATACGAGCTACCCATTCAGATTGCACCTCGGCAAGTGGCATAATTGCCCCCAAAGGTTGCACTAAACCTATGAAAAATAAGTTTTTGTGGTCAGGGTGAATAACGTGTTTGTAGAGAGAAATATCGTTGGTTTCTTCTACATTGAGAAAATTTTTGTCAAAGAAAGGAAAAGCTATCTTGTAGCCTGTGGCATAAATTAGCACATCAACTTTTTCTTGTGAGCCATCTTCAAACATAATGGTATCTTCAGCAAGTTTTTGAATATTAGGCTTGATATGTATTTTACCGTGTCCGGCAAGAGAAAATAAATCTTGCGAAATAGTAGGGTGTTCAGAAAGCAAAGGTCGTTTAGGTTTAGGAATGCCATAACTTTCTTGTCTGCCGCGAGCTATCCACAAGAAAAATGAAAGTAATTTGCGTTTTGCCCACATCGGAATCCAATCTACACTATACTTGTTAAGTGTATCAAAAGGTTTTCCGAGAATGTATTTAGGTAAAACGTAAGCTCCACTTCTTGTTGAAATAATTACTTTACCTGTGCTAGTGCGTGCCGCTTCACAGGCAATATCTACGGCAGAATTACCAAAACCAACTACTACAACGTTTTTGTGTCCTTGAAAAATATCAGGGGTTTTATAATCGTGAGAATGTAAGACTAAACCATTGAAAGTACCTTCAAAGTTAGGATAACGTGGTTTCCAATGATGCCCACTGGCAACCATCACGGCTGTATAAGTCTTTTTTTCGCCATTGTCCAAAGTTACTTCATATAAGCCATTGGGCAATTTTTCAACGTGTTCAACTCCTGTTTTGAACCGAATTTTATCTCGGAAACCAAAATGGTCAACATAGTTTTCAAAATATTCTAAGATTTGAAAATGACTTGGATAATCAGGATAATGCTCAGGCATAGGAAAATCGGAATAAGCCATTACTTTTTTAGAAGTATTGATGTGTAAAGAACGGTATGCTGAAGACATACCATTATCATTCATGTATCGCCAATTTCCCCCAATGCCTGAACCTTTTTCATAACAATCAAAAGGAATGTTATTTTCTTGTAAAACTTTACAAGCCACTATCCCACTTGAACCTGCTCCAATAATGCAAACTCTATGTTCCATAATAGACATCAGACGTTAGACACAAGACAAAAGACAAAAATAATTTCACATCATTAAACATTTACAAAACCTTTTTGTTTGAGGTAATTTTCCCAATCTTCTAACACTTTGCCTTTCATTACGCGTGGGAATTTGGTTTGTCCGCCTTCTTTGCCCTTAGAACGCATCCAATCGTAGAAAACGTGTGTGGGTAGCGTATTGACAAAAATTTCTTTGAGTGCAGCTGTACGTTCTACTCGGTAGTCGTCGTTAAGTTCGCAGAGTTTATTATCCAAACGAATTTTTAATTCTTCCGTATTGATAGGCTCATCTATCCCAATGTACCAGCGATGAGCAAAAAGTGTATCGTATTTGATGCCCGCTACGGTAAATTCTTTGAGCGTAAAGCCCATTTCATCTGCAACACATTCAATAGCTTTGTTCATATTATCAACAGAAAGATGCTCTCCACAAAGACTTAAAAAATGTTTAGTTCTACCTGTAATTACAATTTCAGAATGTTGCTTATCTACCAATTTCACAGTATCGCCAATCAGATAACGCCACGCACCTGCACACGTAGAAAGCAAAATTGCATATTCTTTCCCTTCTTCTATTTCATCAATCAGTAAAGTTTCAGGATTTTCTACCATTTCACCATTTTCGTCAAAGTTTTTATCGTTGAATGGAATAAACTCCAAAAAAATACCATTATTCAAGACGAGTTGTAATTCTCCTTGTGGGCGAGCTTGATAGGCAATAAATCCTTCGGAAGCTAAATAAGTCTCCATATACACCAAAGGCTTACCAAGCAATTTGTTGAAACTATTTTTGTAAGGTTCAAAAGCAACACCTCCATGAACGTAGATAGTCAGATTGGGCCAGATGTCATGAATTGTTTTCACGCCATAATAAGCAATGATTTTCTCAAATAAAATCTGTATCCAAGCGGGTACGCCTGCAACAATGGTAATGTCCCATTTAGGAGCTTTCAGTACAATTTCGTCTAATTTTTCATTCCAGTTGCTTTTTTTAGCAATTTTTTTACCTGGCTTGTAGAAATGTTGAAACCAAAAAGGAATTTTAGAGGCTGTAATACCGCTCAAATCTCCTGAAAAATAAGTGCCATTGTAATTGAGATGCGTGCTTCCTCCAAGCATTAGTATTCTTCCTTCATAGACTTTGGTAGGCAATTCGGGATAATGTGCCAAAGAAAGAACCTGGCGAATACTTGTTTTGCGAATAGCTTTTATCATTTCTTTGGTGATAGGAATATATTTGCTGGACGCCTCCGAAGTACCCGAACTTAACGCAAAATATTTAATCTGCCCACGCCAACAGACATCTTTTTCACCATTAAGGGTTCTATGCCACCATTCGTTGTAAATTTTATTGTAGTTGAAGGTAGGAACTTGCTGCTTGAAAAGCTCATAAAACTTTCTATCATTTTTGCTGTTTTTTTGAATAGCATCAATAATTTTGTGAAAACCATATCTTTTCCCAAAAGCAGTACTTTCGGCGTTAGTGAGTAATTTTAGAAGCTCTTTTTTTTGCAAAATGAAAGGAGGTTTGTTGGCTTGTTCAATGCTTTTGCGTAGCCTGATGCCTTTTTTGAGAAGTGTGCCAAGAATTGCCATAAGCCTAAAAAGTTTTGTTTGGTGATTTTGCTTTCAAATATGTAGATTTGCTTTGAAATTTGCAAGAAAAAATACAAAAATTTGAAAAGTACAAAAATAAATTTGAAAAATGCAATGTTTTTACTTGATAACTACCAAAAAATTTTGCGAGAAATTGGTCAAGTTCGTTTGGTAGCAGTTAGTAAGACCAAACCTATAAGCGATTTGCAAGAGGCTTATGAGGCTGGAGTAAGAGATTTCGGTGAAAACAAAGTTCAGGAAATGTGTGAAAAAAAGCCTCATTTGCCACAAGATATTCGTTGGCATTTGATAGGACACCTGCAAACCAATAAAGTTAAGTATATTGCTCCTTTTGTGCATTTGATTCATTCCGTTGATAGCCTTAAACTATTGCAGGAAATCAACAAGCAAGCCCAAAAACATAACCGCATAATCAATTGCCTTTTACAAATTCATATTGCTCAAGAAGAAACTAAATTTGGTTTGAGCTATGAAGAAGCTGAAAATATTTTACAGAGTTCTGTTTTGCAAGAACTTAAAAATATTTGCATAAAAGGACTAATGGGCATGGCAACTTTTACCGACCAAACTGAGCAAATAAGGCAAGAATTTAGAGGTTTGGCTGAATTTTTCAAACACTGCCAAACAAAATATTCAAGTTTCAACACGGATTTTCAAGAACTTTCTATGGGAATGAGTGGAGATTATCCGATTGCCATAGCCGAAGGCTCCACCATGATACGTGTAGGTAGTGCTTTGTTTGGCGAAAGAGAGTATCCAACTAGAGTTTAACTGCTGAAAAGTTAGGTAAAAAATTGCTTAAATTCATTTTTTAAGAAACTAATCGCTGCAATAGTAGGGCGAATATCGTAATTATTAGCATTTTCTAAAATTTTTTTAGCAAGTTCTAAGCCATTACTTTCAGGGGCTACTTGTGCAGCAGAATTATTGATAAGCGAAACAATTTCCTCACGAGCAGTTTGGATAATATTCCAAGCCTCGTTGCTCATGTACATTTGTTGAGAAAAGTTATGGGCAAATTCATTGCGAATTTCGTGCAAAAGAATTTGCTGTAACTCCTCTGAAGTAAATTGTGAAACTTGCAAGCGAGTAAGTATGTTTTCAGGGCTAATACGCTCTAAAAATAGACACATACGTTCATACGCTTGCAAACGGATTGTAGTGATAGTTTCGGCATTTTTAAGTTTCATTTCAGCCAGACGTCTTTCAAATTCCTTTTCTAAAAAATTGCGGGCAGTCAGATACATTCCTAAAAGCACTAAACTTGCAGGCAAAGTAATTTTCAGTAAATCTAAAATAGCTTCCATTTGCAATTTTTATTTAGTTAGATTATACTTTTTCAAAAACTCTTCATCAACATTCAATTTAGCTTGAATATCTTTCAAGTCAATGCCCATAGCCAACATCAAGCGAATACTTTCGGCTTTTTCTCGTTCTAATTTTTCAGCTCGCTGTCTTTCCTGCTCGGCACGTTGTTTTTCTTGTTCGGCACGCTGCTTTTCTTGTTCAGCACGTTGTTTTTCTTGTTCAGCACGCTGCTTTTCTTGTTCGGCACGCTGCTTTTCTTGTTCGGCAATCATTTTTTGAGCTTCTTTTTCAACTTGTAATTTTTGATTCTGTTCTTCAAACAAGGCTACTTTCTTTTCCAATTCGTTAATTTCTTCTTCATATTCGTTCATTTCAGCTAAATAATCATCTTCGGCTATCATTTTTTTTCGCAAACTACTCTCCTGTGCTGCCGCTTGCAGGCGGCGAATAATAGGACGATACTCCTCTGGGAAATCCTCCTCTTTGACGTTCAAGATGTGAAAGTCCTCACTGCGATTGTGCTGGTCAAAAATGCTCAATATTTTCTCTAAATCACTCTGATAACGTTGCTTCAAATAAGGAATATTCACAATAATACCCTTGTGAAAAAGAGCAGGAATGAAATGTCCTTTCTCTTCTAAAACTTCTCCATTGCGTTTGTCTTTGACACAATTGTCTATCTCTATCACGGGAATACCTGCATATTCTTCCAAGCCATACCCCAAAAAAAAGATAGCATATATCGGAATACCTGCCTTGTAACGTCTGCCTGTATTACGAGAAACTACCCAAGAAAAATA
>JANWZC010000002.1:0-5519 GCA_025054975.1 Raineya sp. | reverse complement strand
AAAAAAAAGATAGCATATATCGGAATACCTGCCTTGTAACGTCTGCCTGTATTACGAGAAACTACCCAAGAAAAATACTCTTTTTTGGCATATTGACTGCCCAAATAAGCCCTGAACCGCATCATATCGCTGGTCAGCTTGCTTTTTTGGACTTCAATGATGATGATTTTCTCCTCACCTGTCTGCGTTCTGATTTTAGCAGAAAAATCTATGCGATACACCGTCAAGCCCGAAGTAAATTGAATACTTGGATTCTCCTCTTGCCTTCTTTTGACTTGCTCAAAATCAAAGTCTGCCAAGAACTCTTGTGGTAAGAATACTAACTCCAAAATCTCTTGCCCAATCAAAGCCGAAAGCAAGAGTTTAGCAACCTTGTTGTCTTCCATCAAATACTTAAACACTACATCGTACAAAGGATTAAGAATTTGCATAAAACCAAATTTCTTACAAATTTACATAATTCCCCTCAGCTTGCACGCTTTCATAATGCCTATCATACTGATAGCATCTGTGATTTCGTCATTAAGTACCCATTGCAGAGCAATGCTTAGATGAACTTTCTTGATGGATAATTGCTCTGTTTCTTCGGGGGCGTTGTTTTCAAAAATCAAGTCTTCGGCAATAAATACGAAACCTTCTTCATCGGTAACCGAATTTGAAGTATGAATACGGGCAATTTTAGTCCATTTTTTAGCAAGAATGCCTGTTTCCTCCCAAAGTTCTCTTTGAGCCGCTTCCAAAATTTGCTCATCAAAAGATTTGGATGAAGGAAAAACTACTTTTCCTCCACCCATAGGAATTTCCCAACTATACTCATTGAGCGGATAACGATACTGCCCCACTAACCACGTAAAACCCTCTTCATCAATAGGAACAATGCCTATGGCTTTATTCTTGAAACTTACAGTACCATAAATTCCTTCTTTACCACTTGGATTGATAACTTTATCTTCACGTACTTTAATCCAAGGGTTTTCGTAAATATCACGGGAATGTAAGATTTGCCAAGGATTCTGAGTTGGTTTAGGCAGGTTATCTTCTAAAGATTTTTTCATTGATTTCTTGCAAAGTATAAGAATAGCTTTCCATAATAGGATTTGCCAAAAGTTGTGAGCAGGCTTTCTCAACTTTTTCTTTGGCTTCTTGTTCGTTATTTGCCTCTATGGCAAGTGTAATATGTTTGCCTACACGCACATCTTTAATTTCAGTGAGTTGCAAGTGTTTCAAACCTAAAAGAACAGCTTTTCCTTGTGGGTCAAGGATTTCTTTTAGAGGCATAACGTTAATTTCAGCTACGAATTTCATGGTTTTGAATATTTAGGCGTAAAAATACATTTTTGCAAAATTTTCGGAACAAATTTTCAATATTTTTTGCATTTCGGAAAATAGCTTTTCCTTAAATTTCTGCACTGCTTAGCTTTTGGCAAAGAATCTTTGATAAGTGTATTGCTAAAACTTCAATTTTTTATCTTTCAGCAACTTCCACCGTAATATCTCTGATAGCAGCAGCGGCGGTAGTTTTTTCGGCTAAATATTTAGAAAGTTTGGTGCGTAATTCCTGATAACTCAAACCTTGGTAAATTTCTCCATTTTTGGCAAGAGAAACTTGTCCTGTCTCTTCTGAAACTATTAGCACTATTGCATCGGTTACTTCTGTAACTCCGATGGCAGAACGGTGCCGCAAGCCCATAGTAGCAGGAATATTAGGATTTTCTGAAACAGGTAAAATACAACGTGCCGCTACTATTCTACCTGATTGTCCTACAATAACAGCTCCATCATGAAGAGGGCTATATTTGTTGAAAATAGAAAGTAAAAGCCTCTTAGAAAGTACTGCATCCAATCTATCCCCTGACTCTGCATAAAACTTCATATCTGTGCTACGTGCAAAAACAATCAAAGCCCCTGTATTGCTACTACTTAATGCTCTTGCGGCTTCTACTACGGCGTTAATATCTACTTTGGTTTTTCTATTATTTTTTCTCCAAGGGAGTGAGTCCCAGAAGTTATCGTCTCCGAAAACTTGTGACCGACCTACCAAAAGTAAAAATTTTCGTACTTCTTGCTGAAAAATGATAATCATAGCAATCACACCAACGCCAAAAAATTGCCCTAAAATATTACTTAATAATTTGAGTTGAAGTAAATTGACCAAAATGTACCCTATGCCCAACAGCACAATTCCCCAAAGGATACGCACTGCGATGCTACCACGCAAAAGTTTGTAGAATTGATAAATCAAATAGGCTACCAGTAAGATGTCAAGGGCATCTATCCAAGTGAAATTAAAAAACCATATCTTGAATAAAAAAATCATATTTATTCAGCTATCTCGTAATTTTTGATATAAAATCACAGCTTCTTTGGCTTCTTTTACATCGTGTATGCGTAGAATATTTGCTCCTTGCGTAAGAGCAAACATATTCAAGGCAGTGGTTCCGTTGAGTGCTTCTTGTGGGCTAATGGATAAAGTCTTGTAAATCATAGACTTCCGAGAAATACCCACCAATAACGGCACTTGCAGAATTTGAAAATAAGATAAATTTTTCAGTAAGAAAAAATTTTGGTCTATGTTCTTGGCAAAACCGAAACCTACATCAGCAATAATATCTTTCACTCCCAAGATACGTAATTTTTTGATTTTTTGCACAAAAAAATGTAAAATTTCTATCAAAAAATTTTCGTAATGACACATTTGGGTCATTGTTTGCGGGTTGCCTCGGCTATGCATCAGAATGTAAGGCACTTGCAACCGAGCAACAGTTTCAAACATTGCTTCATCAAGATTGCCTCCTGAAACGTCGTTGATAATATCTGCACCTGCCTCAACGGCTTTTTGAGCTACTTCGGCTCGGAAAGTATCTACCGAAATTAAACTATCAGGGAAGTTTTTGCGAACTGCCTCAATAGCAGGAATTACACGTTTAAGTTCCTCTTGCAAACTCACCTCATTTGCCCCTGGACGCGTAGAATATCCACCGATATCTAAAATATCCGCCCCTTCGGAAAGCATTTTTTCGGCGTTTTTCAGCAATTCATCCAGATTTTTTTGCCTACTCGCTTCAAAAAAAGAATCAGGTGTAACATTTAAGATGCCCATCAGCCAAGGGGTATCCAAAAATTTTAAGTTTCCTTTGATTTGAATGGAAAAACGCATTTTTAGAAAAACTTAAACAAATGTTTTGCAAATTTTCTGTTTTTTTATAGTTTTGGCAATAATTAGGGAATTAAAATTTCAGGGCGAATGAAAAAAGATTACAGCCAAGTCTATAGGGAAATGCAAGATGAAAACTTCATCTTGTCTTACAAAGGACAAGTAGGCTTTGTGCAAATCAATTCTTTGTTAAGAATAATTGAAGACCGATTAGAAACTGCTGAACAAAATCCTAAAACCCGTAAAAAAGTCTATAATATTGCAACAGAATGTTATCAAAATTTAAGTCATCATTTAGAAAAACATAGCGAAGAAATTGGTACAAAGGGTTTAGCGGTTTTTGAAGCCTATCAGGATAAATACGTCATTGCTACTGGAAATTATGTATTCAAAGATAGTGAAGAAAAAATAAGAGAACGAATTGATTATATCAATTCATTGAGCAAAGAAGAGTTAAGAGAATATCACAAACAACTTTTAGCCAGTGAAGGCTTTTCAGAAAAGGGTACAGCAGGTTTAGGTTTTGTTGATATTGCTCGCAAATCGGAGGGAAATTTGCGTTATGAGTTTAGTCATTTAGATGATAATCTTGCCTTTTTTACACTCAAAGTAGAAATTCCAAGAATTGAAACCAAACAAGAATGATTTGCCTTAAAAGTTAATTTGTATGGAAAGTCTAAGAATAGAGAAAACCTTAAATACGCCTTTTGTTCATTTAGACCCTGACACAGGAAAATTAGAAATAAAGGGTCGTTCGGTGCCTGAAAATCCTTTGGAGTTTTATACTCCTATCAATGAGTGGCTAGAACGCTTCAAAGCCCAAGCCGCTGAAAGAGTTTTAAGTCTTGATGTAGAATTAGAGTATTTCAATACAAGTTCTTCTAAATGTCTGTTGGATGTTTTCAAGAAAATGGTTCAACTGAAAAATGCAGGTGCTGCCGTAGAAATTAACTGGTGGTGCGAAGAGTTTGATGATGATATGATTGAAGCAGGTAAAGATTATCAAGACCTCTTAGGCAACATTCCCTTCAATATTCGTATCATAGCAGGAGAGTAAGATTGATATGCGAAAAGACTATCTCACAGGAGAGCAAGATAAACTTTCACCTTCGGATAAAGAAATTGAAAAGGCTTTACGTCCTTTAAGTTTTGAAGATTTCACGGGGCAAGAAAAGATTGTTGAAAATTTACGTGTTTTTGTACTCGCCGCCAAACAACGCCAAGAAGCCCTTGACCACGTCTTACTACATGGACCTCCTGGACTTGGTAAAACCACCCTTGCCAACATTATTGCTAACGAATTAGGAGTAGAATTGATGACCACCTCGGGACCTGTTTTAGACAAACCTAGCGACCTTGCAGGTTTGCTTACCAAACTCAATACAAATGATGTTCTTTTCATAGATGAAATTCACCGCCTCAATCCCATTGTAGAAGAGTATTTGTATTCGGCAATGGAAGACTATAAAATTGATATCTTGTTGGACTCAGGTCCCAATGCTCGTACCGTACAAATTGGCTTAAATCCTTTTACGCTTATTGGAGCAACTACGCGTTCAGGATTGCTAACAGCTCCTTTGCGAGCCAGGTTTGCTATCAATGCCCGTCTGCAATATTACGATGCTGAATTGCTAACAAAAATTGTTAAGCGTTCATGTAAAATTTTGGGAGTCAGAATTGCCGATGAAGCCGCTTATGAAATAGCTCGCCGAAGCCGAGGTACGCCTCGCATAGCCAATAATTTACTTCGCCGCATACGTGATTTTGCCCAAGTAAAAGGCAATGGTGATATTGACTTAGCTATTGCCGAAATTGCTTTGCAGGCTTTGGAAGTAGATAAAAACGGACTCGACGAAATGGATAATCGGATTTTACAGACTATTATTCACAAGTTCAAAGGTGGTCCTGTGGGTATTACCACCATAGCTACGGCTTGCGGTGAAGACGCTGAAACCATTGAAGAAGTTTATGAACCTTTCTTGATACAAGAAGGTTATATTAAACGTACCTCACGAGGCAGAGAAGCCACCGAAAAAGCCTACAAACATTTGGGCATTAGTCAATTCGCCAAGCAAAATGATTTATTTGGCGAATGAAATCATTTGCCTTGAAAAACAGGTTTCCTTTTTTGTAAAAAGGCTTGCACTCCTTCGGCAAAATCTTGGGTTTGAAAGTTGCGTCCTTGATTTTCTGCTTCAATTTCCAAAGCCTTTTCCAAACTCCCCTTAAAACCTTCACGCAAATTGGCTTTGGTATGCTTGATAGCTACCCAAGGTCCCGAAGCTAAGCGTTCTGCCATTTCTTTTACGACTTTATCCAAAGTTTCTTCTTCACAAACTTTATTGAGCAAACGCAAATGATAAGC
>JANWZC010000029.1 GCA_025054975.1 Raineya sp. | reverse complement strand
CATCTTGGGCTTCTTCATTGCCCAAAACAAGCCTACGCCAATATTTTTTCAAAGCCCCTCTGAATTTCCTATCATCATCAGAACCTATTTGCCAGCCAAAACTTTTTCTAAACTCTTCTGCAATTATGTCCATATCTTCGGGTTCAATAACTTGATTGCCATCAGCATCAAAAAACCGAAACATGCGAGTAATTTTTTGTTTTTGAAAATCAGTAAGCATAAACATAACATTTTTGGGTGGTAAAGCAAAGAATTGCTCAAAAATAACATTTTTTCAGACTATTCCAAGAAAAATTTGGAAAAAGTAAGACAAACTTGAATTTACATTCATTAACAAAGCAAATCCTCAACGTACCAAACAATTTCTCAATGACTTTCTACACAACCCACTCTTAAAAAGAATTTTCTTATACAAATGAACTTTTTTATTCATTACGTTTATTTTTCATTCTTTGCGAAGTATTGCCGATTTTTGTAATTATTCTACTCTGAAAATTGGATATCTTTGGTGATGTTTTTCGTAATAAGGTGAGTTTTTGTATATGAAATCCAATTGTTTGGAAGAGCTTTGAGCGAATTCGGCATCATTACGTTTTTTAGCCTCAAATTCGGCTCGTAAAGCGGGATTTTCGGCTAAAAGTTTTTCGGCAATATCCTCAAAAACGTAGTCAGAAAAATATTCTTTTTGTTGCAGAATGGTGTCAAAGAAATTCCAAGCGAAATAACTATCAGGAGCTTGTGGCTCTAATACATTCATAATGAAATTGATGTGAGGCTGATTAGTCATAACTACAAAATCGCCTTCCTGTAAAGTATAAGTATCGGGCTTTTTTTCAACCTCAATGTCATAATGAAAATAATGCCCCTCGTAAGGATATTTCGGAGTTTTGAAGTCTTTGATGTAATAATAAAAACCTTTGAAAGTTTCTTTCTTTGTAAAACGTGTAATTTGAACTCCATTCATTTCCAACATCTTGACGATATTTACATAAGCTCTCGGAATAATATACATCTTGGGTTTCTGTATGATAAGTTTAGGCTCGTGCGTTTCGTAATAAGGAATTTTTTTGGTGTAAGGTTTTTGTGTATTGTAACGCAAACGCAGTAATCCCGTAACATTACTAGTTACAAATTCAGCTTCATAGCCTTTGAAATCAATCATAGTAGGCTTGGTTTCATTGATTTTCCAGTCTAAAACTAGTTTTTCCTGCTTCTGAAAATACTCAAATGACTTTTTACGATTACGTTGAATTTTGATACCATCTTTTTCCAAGATTTCTAAAATGCTCAACATCATTTTATAAGTTGCCCATACGCGTTTATCAAAGGGTTTGAGCATGTGTGTTTCGGCAACCAAAGCGAGCGTGTGAAATTGCGTAGCGTAAATATGCGAAAAACGAGGCGAACGTACATTTTGCACCAAACCGCTATCAGGAATGTTTTTACGTGTTTCTACATACGGACACATTTCTTCACCTTTCTTTTTCATCAAGTTGAGCAAATCGGGCTTGAACTCTTTCAAAAAATAACTCTGCATATCAGGAGCGTACAAAACAGGATTAGCAAAAATGTAGGTCATAGTGTATTGATAATCAGCACCATTGGTAACGTGATTATCAATCTGTACATCAGGTTGCCAAGTCTGAAAAATTTTTACAAAAGTTTTCGCATTTTCTGAGTCCATTTTGATAAAATCTCGGTTGAGGTCTAAATTTTTGGCATTAGCTCGGAAACCATAACTCTTGGGTCCGTTCTGATTGGCACGACTAAAAGAATTACGTTGTAATGCACCATCAACATTATAAAAGGGAATAATGGCTAAAATCGTATTTTTACACATCTTTCTGAACTTATTATTTTGCACCACATCTCTCAAAAGCATCATAGAAGCATCTACACCATCAGGTTCGCCAGGGTGAATAGCATTGATAATCAAAAAAATTGTTTTATTTTTGGCTTTCAATGAGGCTGGATTGAAATCTCTATCTTCCGAAAAAACAACCAAATGCAAAGGCTTACCTATATCCGTAGTTCCGTATTCAAAAACTTTGATTTCAGGGTAATGTGAAGCTAATTTTTGGTAAAATTCAATGCCTTCTTCATAAGTAGCTGTTTCTGTGCCTTGCGAACGCTCAAAAGGAGTTATGAAATCTTGTGAAAAAACTTTCAGCAAACTCAAAAAACAAAGTGCAGTCAAGTATTTTTTCATTTTACAAACAGATTTTTCAAAAAACGAGGCAAGAAACAAAATATTTTTTGTAATGACAAAAAATAAGGTATTTTGTAGATAATTTCGTAACTTTGTTGCCCTAAAACTTTTTAACCCTCTAAACCTTTTTACTCACTAAAATTATGCGTTTTGATAAAAAAACTTTACAGCAGTTCAAAACTACCTTTGTACGAGTTAGTATTTTTGGGGGAGTGGCTTTGCTGTTGTTTTTCATTTTTGCCCCCAATAGCACTATCAAAAATTCATTAGATAAATTCTTGCCCAATTCGTCTTTGCGTGAAAAATTGTATCAGTGGAAAGTAGAATATTTTCCTAAAAAATCTACTTCCGAAAAAGAAAATAAGCAAAAAGAAATTGAACAAGAGTTCGAAGCAACAAGTGAGAAAAAAGGACAAAAGAATGAAGATTCTCAAACAGGAAATACCAATTCTAAAAAACGAAATGACTATAAAGATTTAGAAATTCCCAAATCGCCCTACAATGATGAAATCATCAGACATACTTATTTTACGTTGGCTTACGTAGAAGAACACGAACAAGCTCGTTGGGTAGCCTACAAAATGACAGCTAAAAACCTAGAACGAAATGTTACTCGCAGTCAGGAAGTTTTCTACCCTGACAAGAAAGTAAGTACAGGCTCGGCTCTGCCGTTAGATTATGCAGGTTCAGGTTTTGATAGAGGGCATTTAGCTCCCGCAGGGGATTTTACAGGCAACGAAACCATGATGCACGAAACTTTTGCAATGAGTAATATGAGTCCGCAGTATCCGCTTTGCAATCGTGAAACTTGGCGACTTTTAGAAGAAAAAGTGCGAGACTGGGGTGAAAAAAAAGGAGATTTGTATATTGTTACGGGTCCTATTCTCAAGGGAAATATGCCCAAAATAGGCAAAAAAAATAAAATCTCTGTACCTCCTGCCTATTACAAAGTGATTTTATGCCTTCAAGAAGAACGAGGCATTGCATTTATCGTACCTAATGTAAATCGGAAAGAAAATTATCGCAAATATCAAGTCAGCATTGATGAAGTAGAAAAAGAAACAGGACTTGATTTCTTTCATCTCTTACCCGATGAGTTAGAAGAAAGAATAGAAAGTGCTAACACAACCGAAGGTTGGTTTGCTCCAAAGAAACCCAAAATTAGAAAAGAATAAGAAATTTTCAGATTAGGAGCGTAAGGTACAAAAACTTGAAGAAGTGAGGGCTTATGCTTTCAATTTCAAACTGATAATTCTCAACATGCAAAGAGTTTTATGCAATTTTTTCATCAAAAAACAATTCTAATTACAGGGGCATCTTCGGGCATTGGTTTAGAAATTGTGAAAATACTTTTGACTTTACCTTGCAAAATTATTTGTGTAGATATTGCCTCCTTGCCTGAAAATTTGGCTAAAAGCAGTCAAGTTTATTTCTATCAAACCGACCTGACTCAGCCTGAAAACCTTGATTTTTTATTTGAAAAACTAACTTCTGATTTTGAAAAAATTGATATTTTCATTGCCAATGCAGGTTTTGCCTATTATGAACATCTGCAAAACCCTGATTGGGAACATTTGCAAAAAATTTTTGCTCTGAACGTTTTCTCACCCATTTACAGCTTACTCAAAATGCGAAAAATCAATGAAAATATTGTTTTTTGCATTACGGCTTCGGCAATGGCAAAAATGGGTTTAGCAGGTTATAGTTTGTATAGTGCTACCAAAGCCGCTCTTGACCGCTTTACAGAAGCTTTTCGCTTGGAAAACCCTACCACGCATTTAGTAGTAGTTTATCCGATTGCCACCCGAACAAATTTTTTTGAAAATGCAGGTAAAGCTCCCTTGTATTTTCCTTCTCAAAGTGCCAAGAAAGTTGCTCAAAGCATTCTGAAAGGCATTGCCAAAGGTAAAAAGAGAATTTTTCCTTCATTTCTGTTCAAAATGATTTATTTTTTGGGATTTCTGCAAGAAGGTATAAATCGGGTTTATCAAAAATATACACAACGAATATTCTACAAACACTTTGAACAAGTCTTTGGTGAAAAAGAGAAAAAGTCCTAATTTTGCATTTCAACGAAGTAAATTCAAAAAATTATGTTTGAAAATTTAAGCGAAAGGTTAGAAAGTGCCTTCAAAGTAATCAAGGGCAAACACAAAATTACAGAGATTAACGTTGCCGAGGCAGTCAAAGATGTTCGTAAGGCACTTGTAGAGGCTGATGTAAATTATAAAATTGCCAAAGAAATTACCGAAAGAATCAAGGAAAAGGCATTAGGGCAAAAAATCCTAATAGCTGTTGAGCCATACCACTTGATGGTAAAAATTGTAGAAGACGAGTTGGCTCAACTAATGGGAGGACAAAAAACAGATTTAGTGCTTACGGGCAATCCTGCGGTGATACTTATGGCAGGTCTGCAAGGTTCGGGGAAAACGACTTTTTCAGCCAAATTAGCCAAATATATCAAAAAACAAGGCAGACAAGTGCTTTTAGTGGCTTGTGATGTGTATCGTCCTGCGGCTATTGAGCAACTTAAAACACTTGGCTCTCAAATTGAAGTAGAAGTGTATAGCGAACCTGAAAATAACAATCCTGTGGTTATTGCTCAAAATGCTGTGCAATATGCGAGAGCCAATCATAAAAATGTGGTGATAGTAGATACAGCGGGGCGTTTGGCAATAGATGAGGAAATGATGAATGAAATTGAACAGATTAAAAAGGCTATCAATCCTTGTGAGATATTGTTTGTAGTGGATGCAATGACAGGGCAAGATGCCGTGAATACTGCCAAAGCCTTCAACGAAAGATTAGATTTCACAGGGGTTGTGCTTACCAAACTTGATGGTGATACACGTGGCGGAGCGGCTCTTTCTATCAGAGCGGTAGTAGAAAAGCCTATCAAATTTATTGGAACGGGAGAAAAAGTAGATAATATTGATATTTTTCACCCTGACCGCATGGCTCGCCGTATTCTGAATATGGGTGATGTGGTAAGTTTGGTAGAAAAAGCACAAGCCGCTTTTGATGAAAAAGAAGCTGAAAGATTGAACAAAAAACTTCGCCAAAATCAATTTGATTTCAATGATTTTCTTTCTCAAATTCAGCAAATCAAGAAAATGGGTAATGTCAAGGATTTGATGGCTATGATACCAGGTATGTCCAAAATGATGAAAGATATTGATATTCCCGAAGATGCTTTCAAAAGCACCGAAGCTATTATTCTTTCCATGACCCCCAAAGAACGCGAAAATCCACAATTACTCATTGCAGGTAACGGTAGCGGTAGCCGTAGAAAACGCATTGCACAAGGAAGTGGTACGAGTATTCAGGAAGTAAATGCACTTGTCAAACAATTTGAAGAGATGCGAAAAGTAATCAAGAAAATCAACGCAATGCAAGGTTCAGGCAAAAAAACTGGGAAGATTTTTGGTAGGTAGCAATGATAAATAGAAACTGAATTTGGGGGAAGTTAATTTTATTGTGATAATCAAAATAGCTTTCAGCTAAAATTAAAGGACTTAAATTCTCTTAAAACTCACTGAAAAGCTACGCATAAATGATGATTTTTCCCAATATCGTAATGTTCTAAGCAATATTCTACTTTGAAGTTGGATTTTTGTATGCGTCCCTTACAGAAATTTTGTTTTTCTGTGCAGAAATCACACAAGATATTCTCTTTGAAAATCAACCCTTTAAGACTATAAGCCTTGTAAATAGCTTCCTTGGCAGTCCAGAGTTGTGTAAGAATATATAAGTTGTCTTTAGCCCAAAACAATTCTTTTTCTGCGAAAACTCTTGTAGCTACTTTTTGAATTTTAGCTTTTCTTTGTTCAATATCAATGCCAATAGCCTCTTTATGTAAGGCTATCGCCACAAAAGGGAAAGAGTGAGCAATAGAAATTTGCCAAAATGCATTTGGCAGAAAAGGTTTGCCTAATTCTGTTTTTTGAATGGGTGAATATTCCAAATTTTCACGTTGAACCACTACTCGCAATAAACTCCTGACTGCCGCATATTCTAATTGTTTCTCTGCAATCCGAATTTGGGTAAGTTCTTTTTTTTCCTGTTCAAGCAGAGATTTGGTAAGTTCTGTTAGAGTTTCTTCAATATGCCAAACAAAAATTCGTATGTGTTCTGCGATGTGGTCTTGCCAAAAAAGAGCCATTATCTACGGCGTTTTTTTTCACGCTTGCCGAGTTCATCACGAATTTCGGCGGCTTTTTCATAATCTTCTTCCTCCAATGCTTTATTGAGGAATTGTAATAGTTGTTCGTCAGAATATTCTTTAAGCGTCATTTGAGGTGGTGCATAATTTACACCTTCATTTTCCATTTCTATGGGTGGTTCATCTTCCAAAATCACTCCTGCCTCCTGCAAAACACTTTCATAAGCATATATGGGGGCATTCATACGCAAGGCTATGGCAATGGCATCAGAAGGGCGAGCATCAATTTCAACTTTTCTATCCTCGCTCACACAAATCATTTTAGCGTAAAATACCCCTTCTCGTAAATCGCTGATAATTACCTCTACCAAACGAATTTCAAAAGAATCTAGAAAACTGCGGAACAAATCGTGTGTCATGGGGCGATTAGGGGTAATACGTTCAATTTCAATAGCAATAGCTTGGGCTTCAAACATTCCAATAATGATTGGCAGACGTCTATTGCCATTTTTCTCGCTCATAATCAAGGCAAAGGAGCCTGATTGCGTTTGCCCCGAAGATAGACCTAATATTTCCAAACGTACTTTATTCACTTCTAAATAGGTTTTATCTGTCAGACAAAAATAAAGTAAAATCTTGAATTTTGCAAAAAAAATAACCTTTAATTACGTATCAAAGACGTAAATTTCTTACATTTGTCTTACCAAAACAAAATGATGTAGAATTATGAAAAAAAATTACTCACTTTTCTTATTGACTTTGTTTTTGGGAGTAAAATCCGTTTGCTCTCAAAACCTGCTCGGTATTGCTAATAGCAATTATGCAGGTACCAATGGCTTGTTTCTGAACCCTGCTAGTATTGCAGATAGCAAGCATCGCTTTTTTTTGAGTTTTTTCACTTTGGATTTTTACGTAGCAAACAACTATTTCCAATCAGGGCAAAAAGTTCTAACCCTGCTGGAAGGTTACGAAAATTTCAAAGTAGGAAAAATGATTGAAAGAAGTAATGGTAATTTTTTTGGGCAAGGTACAGATGTACGTTTTTTTAATTTTCTGGTTAGATTGGGTGAAAAGAACAGCATAGCTTTGGGTTTGCGTCCTCGTTTGCTTATCAATGCCACAGATGTTTCGCAGAATATTTATACTTTGGCTCGCTTTGAAGGGGAGAATTTTTCTGATGTATATCGCAACCAACTTTTCAAAGATGCACGTGGCAACTTGAACATTAATTCTTTGGTTGAGTACAGAGCTAGCTATGCTCGTACTTTATGGAGCGAAGGTAGTCATTATTTGAAAGCGGGAGCTACGCTTAAATACTTGCAAGGCTTCGGTGGATTAACCATTCGGGGAAGAAATGTAGATTTCTTCATAGATGATAACGACTATTATAATATGCAAAAAGGTGAAATCACAATTGGTTATAGCGACCCTCGTTTTGCAGATTTTGATGAACCGCAAGATGTGTTTGGAGGCAGGCTTGCCGATGGCTTTGGAGCAGATGTTGGAATTTCTTATGAATATCGCCCAAATCCTAATGAAAATAAATACCAAATGGACGGTGAAACTCGTACCGACCACCGAATGATAACCTATAAATATCGTGCAGGGCTTTCGCTGATAGATGTAGGTGGAATTACCTATAAACTTCAACAATCTCGTTTTTACACTATCAATCGCACTTCTCCTGTCGTAGTAGAACGCTTTGACGTTACGCAACCTGATAGTTTGGCAAAGGATTTGGGAGCAAACTTAAACCAAATTACAGCCCCCTACAAAACTACTTTGCCTACTATGCTTTTTGCTACCTTTGATTACAAACTTGCTAATAAACTTTACGCCAACCTAACTTACGGGCAAAGTTTGCGTAGAAAAAGTGCTATTGGTATGCATCAAGCCTCTTTCGTAGGACTTGCACCTCGCTACGAAAGTCGTTTGTTTGAGTTCGCTGTACCTATAATGATTAGTGAGAATTTTAGCAACTTTAATGTAGGACTTGCGTTACGTTTGGCTTATCTTTTTGTAGGTTCGGATAATATCATTGGTACACTTTTCAGTGAGAGAGCTAGTGGGGCAAACATTTATGCAGGATTGAGCCTTCCTATTTTCAACAAGAAACGTCCCAAAGATAGCGATGGAGACGGTATAAGCGACAAGAAAGATAAATGTCCTAATATTTCTGGCTCTGGTGCCGTAGCTGGTTGTCCTGATAGAGATAATGACGGCATTGCCGATGCGGATGATGCTTGTCCTGATGAAGCAGGTTTAGCAGAGTTTCAAGGTTGTTCTGATAGAGATGGCGATAAAATTATTGATAAAAATGACCTCTGTCCCGACCAGCCTGGGTTGCGTGAGCTTCAAGGTTGCCCCGATACTGACGGCGATAAAATTCCCGATAAAGACGATGCTTGTCCCCAAGAAACAGGTTTAGCTCAATTCCAAGGTTGTCCTGACACTGATGGAGACGGCTTGCCCGATAAAGATGACGCTTGCCCTCGTGAAGCAGGTTTGCGAGAGTTACAAGGATGTCCTGATAAAGATAGCGATGGCGTGCCTGATAAAGATGATGCTTGCCCTGATGTTCCTGGACTGAAAGATAACAAAGGTTGTCCTGCCAATAAAATTGAAGAAGATAAACTTGCCGCTATTGCTCGTGAAATTCAATTTGAAACAGGTAAAGCTACTATCAAGCGGCAGTCTTATCCTATGCTTGATGAATTGGCTCAACTCATGCAAAAGTACAATCAAGCCAAAATCCAAGTAGAAGGGCATACCGATAACGTAGGTAATAAGCAAGCTAATAAACAACTTTCACAACGCCGAGCGAATGCTATCAAAAATTACCTAGTGAAAAAAGGTGTTAGTCCTGAACGTATTATAGCAATAGGTTTTGGTGATGAACGTCCCAAAGATGGTTCAAAAGACATCAAAGCCGCTAATCGCACTCCCGAACAGAGAGCCGCTAACCGAAGGGTAGAGATTAAATCCTTGTAATTCTTGTTGGGGCAGGTTCAAAACCTGCCCCAACTGGTAAACTGCCCTATTTTTGATATCTGATTTTTTGCAAATCATTTTTTTTACCTAATATTGCGACAATTTTTCTTATGGTTCAACCCTTTAAGTCTTTACGAAGATGTCTAAAATAAAAGTAGCTATCAACGGCTTTGGACGCATCGGTAGACTTTCGTTCAGAGCGATGCTCAAAAAAAGTAACTTGGAAGTAGTTGCTATCAATGACTTAACCGACACCAAAACCTTAGCTCATCTGCTCAAATATGACTCTGTTCATGGAAAATTTGAAGGCGAAGTAAGCCATGATGCTGAAAATCTGATTATCAATGGGCAGAAAATTCGTGTTTATGCCGAAAAAGACCCCAAAAATCTCCCTTGGGCAAGTCTGGGGGTCGAAATTGTATTAGAATCTACAGGCAGATTTACTGATGAAGCAAGTGCAAGCGGACATATCACCGCAGGTGCTAAAAAAGTAATTATTTCTGCTCCTGCTACGGGAAATATTCCTACGGTGGTTTTGGGAGTAAATGACAATATTCTCACAGGCAAAGAAACTATTATCTCTAATGCTTCTTGCACTACTAACTGCCTTGCTCCTATGGCAAAAGTGCTTGACGATGTATTTGGCATTGAGTCAGGATATATTACTACCATTCACGCTTATACAGCAGACCAAAACTTGCAAGATGCTCCTCATAAAGATTTACGCAGAGCAAGGGCGGCAGCATATTCTATTGTGCCAACTTCTACGGGTGCTGCCAAAGCAGTAGGATTAGTACTACCACATCTGAAAGGCAAATTAGATGGCGTGGCTATGCGTGTACCTATTCCTGACGGCTCACTTACCGACTTGGTTGCTGTGTTGAAAAAACCTGCTACTATTGCTGAAATCAATCAGGCTATGAAACATGCCTCTGAAACTACCTTAAAAGGCATTTTGGAATATACCGAAGAGCCAATTGTTTCTATTGATATTGTTGGCAACACGCATTCCTGCATTTTTGATGCCCAAATGACCGCTGTTATGGGGAATTTGGTAAAAGTAGTTGGATGGTATGATAATGAAGCAGGTTATTCTCATCGTATTGCAGATTTGATTGAAAAAGTCGGTAAATAATTTGCTTCTTTGAACAGAAATACTTACCTTTGCACCCACTAAAAAAGCTACTTAAAAAGTAGCTTGCTGGTTCCGTAGCTCAACTGGATAGAGCAACTGCCTTCTAAGCAGTAGGTTACAGGTTCGACTCCTGTCGGAATCACGGATGCTCTGGCGAGGTAGCTCAGATGGTTAGAGCGTCGGATTCATAACCCGAAGGTCAGGGGTTCAATTCCCCTCCTCGCTACCAAAAACCCCTTAAACGTGAAGTTTAAGGGGTTTTTTGATGTTTTACTGACAAATTTACTGACAAATGAAATCTTTTTCATAGTCGTTTTTTCTTGGAATTATACAATTTCAGGCAATTCAAAGTCTAAAAGTCATATCCCATAGAAATTATCCACACAGGGCGAGGAGCAACTACAAAATCTTCCACTTTCCAAGCAATGTCTGCTTTCAGGTAATAGCCCAAAAAGGTTGTGCGAAAGCCCCAACCATAGCTTGCCAAAAATGGACTTTTGAAATTATTGACAATTATCGTGAAGGGAGGGCTATCAATAATTTCCGTATTTATATCGTTTTGTCTATTCCAAGGAGCAGTATTGTTCCATGCCGAACCCAAGTCTCCGAAAGCTATGAATTGTAAATTTTTGAAAAAGTTAGAGGAAATTGAATTCTGAAGTAGATACTTCACAATAGGCACACGCAATTCGGCATTGATGAGCATAAAATATTTCCCATTTTGGCTATTGAAATTGAAGCCTCGCAAGTTAGTAGCAAATTCGTGGAAAAGAACATCGGGGTTGCCACGTTCAAAAGTTAAATCCAAAGGAGGATTGCCTCCTAAACCTGCCCCTTGTGAAAAATTGTTATCCACACCACCTAACATGAAACGTTTGGGAGAACGCCCTCCGAAAGCCCCTGCACTGAATCGGGCGGCAAAAGTAATTTCCTTGTGCAAAGATTGATAGTGCCGAACATCTACCATTAACTTATCAAAACCTTCGTTGATATGGCTAAAAGAAGGATTGAACTCGTAAAATATTTTTGCTCTTGTGCCTTCCACCATATTTGCCCCCTTGATGATAGTATTATCAAAGTTAAATTCAGCTCGGGTGTGTAAATAGCTAATATATTCAGGAAATTGCGTAATAAGCAACAAATTCACCGAACGCCTATCCATATAACCACCTGTCAGGCTCACACGCATTGAGTTGGTGAAAGGATAAGACGCCGTAAGCGTAAAACGATTGCTTGCATAGCGTTGAGCAATGCCCGCCGAAGGATTATTGGCAAAGATACTTTTTCTATCATAACGTACAATCCAATCAAGTCGATTGGCAAGGAATTGATATTCACCGAAGTAATTAGCACTACGAAGGTCAAAAGAGCCGAAAAGCCCCCCTTTCATGCGATGATTTTCAAGTAAATCACTTACTTCCATTTCAAAAAGCAACCCAAAACCACGAATAGGGTCTATGAAAGGCGTTGAGACACTACTTTCGGTAGTAAAAAGTGGTTCATAAGGATATGCTCCACGAATTTCAGGATTTTTGTTGAGTTTTTTTCGTTGCAAAAGATTAGCTACGGGGTTCAAGGTAGCTTCGGGCTTTTGATTCTTCATTTTTTCTTTCACCTCTTTCACCACTTCGGGGTCAAACTGATAGTCATCGGTATCAATTTCTGTGGGATTGTAAGGTTTTTCAGGTTTATATTCGGATTCGGTGGAGGTGGCTTTTGGCTCTTGCTTTTCTTGGGCAGTAGTATCCTGATTTTGAGCCTGTTGCTGTTCGGGCAAAAGCCCTTTCTGCTTCAAATACATAATGCGTGAAGTGGGAATACTTTTGAGATTTTTAGAAAAATCAAAGTTGCGTTTGAGCATAAGTTTTTCCTTACGTTTGTGCCAAGAACGAAAAGCAAACAAATTCCCTTTTTCCGAAACACTAAACTTCTGAATGCTATGCCTTGAATTGGTGAGTTGGCGAATTTCTTTACTTATTAAATCTACACTGAACAAATTAGCAATGCCATTCTGCTCACTTAAAAACATAGCAGTTCGTTCATCAAACATTACAGGGTACAATTCTTTTTGTGGAGCATTGGTCAGTCGCACTAATTTATTGGCAGATTCTTGCGGATTGTAGTAGAAAAGGTCATAATTTTCCCCAATAGTTCTGAAATCACCAGGCGGAACGTTCAAGCTATCGGCAGGTCTGTTGGAGGAAAAAACTAAAATTTCATTGCTCTTGCCCACAAAAACAGGGTCAGTATCGTCATAGAGGTCGTTAGTGAGGCGTTTCATAAAACGCTCACGAATGTTGTAGAGATAAAGGTCATTGCTACCTGCTTGTACCCCCGCCGAGCCAATGCGGTCGCTACTGATAGCCAATACATTGCCGTCTGCTGACAAATCTATTCCCGTAACTTGGTTGAAAAACTCAAATTCACGTTGCTCAACTTTTTTGGTTCTTCTTTCACTTACTTTGAGTATTCTTATACGTGTTTTTCCTCTATGCTTGTAACAAATAGCGAGTTGATTATCGTCAGACCAAGCCAGAAGCGGTATTTTTTCGTTAATTCTTTGAGCATTCAGCCGAAAACCACCTCTGAAAACCACTCTACGCTTCATGTTATCCAAATTACGCACTACCACTGCATAATGCCCATTTCTATTTTCCGAGTAAGCAACAAATTTCCCATTAGGGCTAATTTTGACCTCATTGTAAGTTTTGCGTTTGTGATTTTGTTTTTTGAGTTGTGTATCAAAATCCAAAGCCTCGTAGTCGGTTTTGGCTTGCTTTGCCATTTCAAGATAAAAATTTCTCCAATCATCAATAAAATCATTGTAAGCAATGCCCAACGTACTGGCAATGGCATCTTTTTCATTGCGTATGATACGCGTGAGGTTCAAAATGTTGGAAATATTGCTTTCACCATACTTGATAGCAATGTAATTCCAAATGGATTGCCCTACAAGCATTGCCTCTTTGCCTGTGAGTTTGTGAGGACGTTTGAGTTGAGGAAAATCTATGGAATTTCGCATGTAATCATCCATTTCACTACTCCAAGGGTCGGCGGCGTAAGCGGCAACCCCAGGCATAAACCAATCAGGCAAGGTAAGTAAAGCCCCATTTTTTAAGATTTCACGGATATTTCCGCCATACATCATTTCATTAACAAAAATTTGGGCTATGCCAAAAGAAATTTCCTTCTTGAACTCATACAAACTTCCTGTAAATGGAATTTCAATTTTGGGTTTGATGAAATTAGTTTGCCCACCTACGGTACGGCTGTTTTCATTGGCAAGCCCTACATTACTTTGTTGCAGGTCAGAAACTGAATTGTAAATGAAAAGTTTAGTTTTGGCAGTGGGATTATGCCCCAAAAGCGTAGTAATTCTATCAAATTCACTTTCAGCGTAGAGTAAAGCAAAGTCGGCAATAGCACTTCCGAAGTCATAATAATAGACCTCAAAGTTAGTGGTGGTTTTCATTCGCCAGTCAAATTCTTGGAACTGCACCCGATTTTTGCCGAAAGGTCGCTGTGTAACCCCCTCTACTTGGGCAAAAGTAGGAAAGGCGGTCAGTCCAAAACCGAGCAAAGTACAAAATATTCTGCACAAGTTTCTAACTTGGTTGATTGATTTCGTGAGATAATGGTACATTTTCGTAAATATGTTTGTAAAATTGTTCAGCTAAATAAGGAGCCAAAGAAACCCCTTTGCTACCCAAACCATTAAAAATGCCTATTTGAGGCATTTGTGGGTGCAAACCGATAATGGGTCGGCGATTTTTGGTAGCAGGGCGTACCCCCGCATTTTGAGCAACAATGCTAAAATTTTTTTTCAGCAAATTTCTTGCCTTTTCTGCAAGTTCGGCTTTGGCTTTTTCAGAACTTTCCCAATCCAATTTTTCCCAGCTGTACGTAGAAGCTACCCGATACCTGCTATTTCCCAAAGGTATCAGACTGACCCCTTGATTGACAATGCTTTCAAAGGTTGCATTTTCAACTTCAATATCAATCATTTCGCCTTTGGCAAAATTGAAAGGTAAATGCGTGAAAAACGGATTTTGTAAGGCATAAGTTCCTTCGCAAAAGATGATTCTTTCAGCTTGTAAATGTTTGTATATCAGCTTATCTGAATAAATTTGCAAAGCTGAATAATCAAATTTTTCCTTGAAATATAAGGATTTTTTTTCTAAAAAACAACGAAAGGCTTTGAGAAGTTTAGGAACTTCCAACCAACCCGCTTGCAAAGTTTCAATACCTCCAAAGGGACTTTGAATATCATTTTGGTAATCGGCTTCTTGTGGATTAGTATTGACAAAAGGACGATATTCGAGCAAGGCACTTTTGGCAAGCCAATCATTTTGCTCTTGCACCGACCGAAAAGGACGATAAATAGGCGTGATGTGTAAAAATTTTTCACCTAATACGTTTTCTAAATCTTGGTAAAAATCGAGCAGAAAAGGAAATAAATCATCAGCGAGCCAAGTTTTGACAAGATTTTTTCCTGTAAGTGGGTTAAAAATTCCTCCTGCTACCTGTGAAGCCGAAGGTAAAGATTCATCATTGATAACTACAACCTTTTTGCCTTTTTTTAGAAAAGTGTAGGCTAATACCGTGCCAGCTATGCCTTGCCCTACAATAATGCAATCAATCATAGAAAATACTTTCACACCAAAACCAAAACATAGTTTTGTGTGTAAAAGTTTGAGTTTTTAGTCATCTTTCAAAGCTCGCAAGGCTACTCGCAAAAATTCTCTTTCGGCTCGGAACATGGCTATCATCTGTTTAGGCGTGAGAATAGCCCGAAATTTAGTAATATACTCCTTTTGCAAGTCTAATTCTTGTTGTTTGAGTTTGAGCATTTTATCAATATCGGCATTGATTTCGGCATCAGAAAGTGAAAGCATAGCGGCTTCAATTTTAAGCTGTCGGATTTGCTTTTGCACATCAGCAAGTTTGAAAATGTACTCCTCGTAAAAAGCAGGAAACTTTTTCTGCTGTTCGGCATTGAGTTCAATGCGTTTGATAACAAATTCTTTTTTTTGCATTAAAAATCGCTCACGCAATCTCTCCTGTGCCGAAAGACTTTGTAAAAAGCTAAATATCAACAATGTAATCCAAATTTTTTTCATAGGATTTCTGCATTTTCAAGTTCTTGGTGTAAAATTTCTTCTACGTTTTCATCAGGTAAAACTTCCTCCAAAGTCTTTTTCTCCAAATGTAGGCTATCTTGCAGATTTTCAGAATGATTGATGCTAATGTCGGCATTTGTGCTTAAAATTTCAGCCTCCAAACTACTTGTGTGATGAATAATCAAATAATATTCCAGTTCTTTCTTATCTACTTTGGCAAGTTCTTTTTGCAAATCTGCAAGATTTTCTGTTTGCGTATCTTTTTGAGGTAAAAACCACATTATCAGCAAAACCATCACAGCAGTAACCGCACCCATACGCCCAATCCAATGCCATTGTATTTTTTCGTACCAAGCTATTTGGGTACGCATGCCCTGAATTTTTTGCATAATTCTTTGCGGTAGCCACTCAAAATATCTATCAGGAACTTTGAATGGCAAAGTTTTATGCAAGCCTTTGGGTTCGGCTTCTCCTTTCAAACGCTTTTCCAAACGAGAGCTAAACTCCTCAAAATAATTTTCAGGCGTGCCAAAGGGTAATTTGATTTTGGAATTATTTTCAGGTTTCATAAGTTTAACTTCATTTCTTGCTCAATCTTCTTAACCGCATGATGATAAGAGGCTTTTAATGCCCCTACGCTTGTTCCGAGTATTTCTGAGATTTCTTCGTAGCTTAAATCGTCAAAATATTTCATATTGAATACCAAACGCTGTTTTTCAGGTAATTTGAGCAAAGCCTTTTGCAGTTTGATAGCAATTTCATCTCCCTCAATGTAGGCATCGGTTTCTAATTTTCGCAAAAGTTCTTTGCTTACATCGGCAATAGGTAAAAAAAACTTTCGCTTTTTGCGACGTAAAAAATTCAGACATTCGTTGGTAGCAATGCGGTAAATCCACGTATAGAGTTGCGAATTTCCTTGAAAATCAGCCAAGTTTTGCCAAACCTTGACAAAAGTTTCTTGGGTAAGGTCATCTGCGTCATCGTGGTCTATTACCATTTTGCGAATGTGCCAATAAATTTTCTGTTGATACTTCCTAACTATCAAATTGAACGCATAATTCTTACTTTCTGCCTTTTTGAATTTTTCCAGCAGTTCTTTATCTTCCATTGAAAAGAGGATTAACGTAATCCTTTTGGGTTTTGGTAATTAGATGTTTGTCAAAGCAAAAGGTTTAATGTGAGAAGAGAAAAACACTTCGTTAAATTATCGCTTGATAACCAAAAAGTTACTTATGGGTTTAGTACCATCGTTAAAATCAATGACGTAGTAATAAGTGCCATCAGGTAAATTTTCACCAGTATGCAGACCTATGTTAGCTGTTCCATTCCAATCGTTGCGATAATTATCGCTCTGATACACCAAATTTCCCCATCGGTTATAGATTTTTACGCTTACTTTTTTGCCTGCAATCCCTTCAATTCTGAACGTATCGTACAAACCATCACCATTGGGCGAAAAGGCTTCGGGAATGAAAATTTTATCGCTACCATTCACCACAATACAAACACTTGCCTTGCTACAAGCATTTTGGTTATCGCAAAGCGTGTATTCAAAGCAATCAGTACCTGTGTAGGCATAAGCAGGTGTGTAAGTGAATGAACCATTAGGTTCAATTTTGATAGTTCCTTGTGCCGAAGTAGTAAAAGTACCTGCTTGGTAGATGAGTTGGTCGTTATCCACATCAAAATCATTATCTGCCAAAGAACCTGAAACAGGTTGGCTTTCCGTAGTGCTAAATTCATCATTTTGAGCCACGGGAGCATCGTTAATAGGACGAATAGTGATATTCACACTGGTTTGTGAGCAATTATTCTGTAAATCGCACACTCGGTAAGTGAATTGTACCAAACCATTGAAATTAGGTTTGGGAGTATAGGTAAGATTTCCATTAGGCAAAAGCACCAGCGTACCATTTTGTAAGGCTGTACCACCATTTAGTAAGGTGCAAGAAAGTTCAGATATGGGACTATCGGGGTCGGTATCGTTGGCGAGTAGGTTTGCCTGCAAAAAAGTATCTTCGTCTATGGTGAAATTATCAATGTTTGCCACAGGCGGCTGACTTTGCACCGAAATAGTAACTATGGCTTGCGAGCAGGCAAGACTGGGGTCGCAAATTTGATAAATAAAAGTTACCACCCCTGTAAAACTTGGGTTAGGCTGATAGGTAAAAGTGCCATTCGCATTGAAATTGAGTGTGCCATTAGCCCCTGCCGAAGAAGCATTGACAAGCGAAAAAGTCAGTTCAGCAGGCGTGTTATCTACATCGGTATCGTTGAGACTCACATTGCCATTGAGCAAGGTATTTGCAGGAATTGTGAAGCTATCGTTTTGAGCAATAGGAGCGTCATTGATAGGGTTAATGGTAATAGTAGCCGTTGCAGTTGCACAAAGTACAGGTGAGCCATTATCACAAACCTGATACACAAAACTTACCACTCCATTGAAATTTAGATTTGGCGTGTAAGTAAAAGTGCCGTTGGCATTTAATATGAGTGTGCCATTGGCGGTAGCTGTACCACCATTTTGCAAGGTATAAGTAAGCGTTTGAGTAATTTCGGGGTCTCCGTCATCATCATTGAGGCTCAAATTTCCATTCAAGATATTATCTTCGTTGATAGTAAAGTTATCATTTTGGGCTATTGGGGCATCATTGATAGGGTTAATAGTAATAGTAGCCGTTGCAGTCGTACAAAGCACTGGCGAGC
>JANWZC010000299.1 GCA_025054975.1 Raineya sp. | reverse complement strand
TATTCTAATGGTATTACTACTATTCAATGTATGTACGCTCCTGAATTTACAAGTCATTCGGCAGGAATACGAGTGAAAATTGAGTAAATGTGTGAAAAGCAGTTTTGTGTAGAATGAAACCACTCTTTTGGAGTTTTGACTTGTCACCGACTGAACCGAAATACATTCAATGCCAAAAGAGTGGTGTAAGTTTCAAACAAAGGTATTATCTATCATAAGTTGTCCTGCGGCGTTCTACCTTCAAATCTCGTAAAGTAGAAGCATTGGCATTGAAACGGAAAAAATAAGACTGAAATTGTCCGAAAGGTTGCCAATCAAAACTCATTTGCCAACAATGTAAGTTGCGAGTGAAACTAAATTGCGAAGGTCCAAAGCCTTTGGCTCGGAAATCATAACTGCTGTTAAACACAAGTTTCCAATTTTTCGTCAGACTCACATCGCCCGAAAAATTAAAAGTTTGCGTGAAATTTTCTTGTACGTTCAAAAATGAATAACTCAAATTATAGTTCAACACCAAGTTCCAAGTAACATCAAAATCTACATAACGATTGATACTTGCCAAAGGATTTTGAACGGTGCTGGTCTGCAAACCTTGTGTATTGCTCATCGGATTGAGAAGATTAGCAGGCAAATCTCCACTGCCTATGCTACCTCTACTGCCTCCTGCGGGCATAGCAGAAGTAGTAGTCGTTTTTTTCTTGAAAAAATCAGGATTAAGAGCTGTGGAAAAACTTAAATTAGCCGAAGTAATTTTACCCAAACGTCCTTTTTCCCATGCCAAATCAAAGGTTTTTTCCCTACGAATTTGCGTACCAATCAAAGTATCTCGGTACAAGTAGGGGTCTAAGCTTGCTGTAAGTCCAATATCCAAGCGATTGAGCAAACGAACCCTTGTGTTCATATTGACGTTTGCCCAAGCGTGTTGATTTTTAGAGCGGTCAGCAAGCATATTGTAAGAAGTGTTCAAGCCAATTTCATCAAGTAAGGAAATAACCTGTGGCTTTGCTTTGCCTGAAGTATCATTTTTAGGTAATACTTTTGCTTCAATTTTATTTCGTAGATTGATAGCAATAGAACCTGCACGCCCAGGTCCAGGTACTCCCTCGAAAATAGGCAAATTCTGATAAATGGGCAATAGAATGGTTTGTCCTGTGCCTATGCTTACGGGTTTAGTGCCTGTTTGTACATTTTGTTGATAAAATCCGAATTTGGCTTGCGAAAAATCTGGGTTGTAGGAAAGTGAAACATTAGGAATAATCGTGTGGCGAATAGCTTGCAAACGTCCTTTGCTTTTAGGGAAATTGTAAAACCCATAAATATTCGTAGAAAAACCCAAAGAAAAATTATAGCGATACGAACTGCCCCAACGGCGTAAGGTATCAATCTTTACAGCACCTCGTAAGGTATTGGTTTGGCTATCAAAAGTTTCTTGCCATGTATAGCGAAAACGTCTTTGATGAAAGGTTTGTGAAATGTTGAAACCAAAACTTCCATTGAAATACCGCAACAATTTGAAAGGAGCAGAAAGCGTACTATTGTGTGAAATGTTAAGCCTTGCATTTTGCAGAAAAAGCCCAAAATTTTCAGGACGGAAAGCATAAATACTATCTTTTCGGCGTTGAGTAGTTTCAAAACCTGAACCTCCTGTCCCTTGTATTTGATTAGTGATGGTATTGTTGGCATTGAAAGCATAATTCACACCTATGGTAGCCAAGAAACTTTTAGGGCTTTTCACCAAAGTTTTGAAGGGAAAAATTTGGTTCATCGTGAAATTGAAATCGGGCAAGTTGAGTGTAACAAGATTTCTTTGCAGGTCTTGCTGATGTCTTCCTGCCAAAGAAAAAGCAAAAGGCAAACCTTTGAAGCTCTTGGAATAACTCACCGAAGAATTTAAGTTTGTGGTGATAAGTTGGTTGATGTTGGTTACACTGGTTTGGTTG
>JANWZC010000298.1 GCA_025054975.1 Raineya sp. | reverse complement strand
TTAAATTGCACAAATACTTAAAAGTCAATAATTTAACTTTACAACTCACGTTAGAACAAACTTTTCTTGGTATTAGGTTGTTTTGCAAAGAAAAAACTTGGAAATATTTACGCACACATACACACGAGAAACTACCTCTGTTCAAGAAACCCTATTTGAATGGGCTTTGCAAGAAGGATATGCTACGGCATTGTGGCGTTTGCCTGATAGTACCGTGATACATTGCCTCATTGACTTTTCGGCAACAATTACTCCTCAATCTTTACAAATAGGTGCTTGGAGTCTAGAAAAAGGCTTTTTATTCAGTCCTTTTGAAAATGAAAATTTACAAAAAAATTTTTTCTTCAAAGCTGATTTTTACAGCAACTCCGCACAAGTTTTATCGGAAATAGAATTACCTTTTGTTTCAAATAAAAATTTTTTCCATAGAAACATTTGTAACCACACGAGTAATGAAGTCCTTTTGCCCGAAAGGAAGCAACTTTATGCACAACACACGCATTTAGTTCAGCAGGCTATTCGGGCTATTGAACAAAAAGAATTTCAAAAAGTAGTGCTTTCTCGCAAAGAAAAAGTGAATTTTGCCAAACCTCTGTCGGTTGCCAAAATTTTTCAAAATCTTTGTTGGTTATATCCTTCGGCGTTTATTTCGGCGGTGTATGTACCGAATTGTAATATCTGGATAGGAGCAAGCCCTGAAATTTTGGTGAGTGTGGATAAAAACAATATTTTTCGTACTATGGCATTAGCAGGAACGCAGAAATATCCTGCGGGGGCAAATCTTTCTGAAATCACTTGGACACAAAAAGAAATAGAAGAGCAAGCACTTGTGAGTCGTTATATTATCAATGCTTTCAAAAAAATTCGTTTGCGAGAATTTGAGGAAGACGGTCCCAAAACCATACAAGCAGGCAATTTGGTGCATTTACGCACAGACTTTTGGGTAAATCTCAATGAAGTGCATTATCCACATCTTTGGCAAGTGATGTTGGGGCTATTGCATCCTACTTCGGCGGTATGTGGTATGCCCAAAGAAGAGAGTTTATCATTTATCCGAACTTACGAAGGCTATGACCGAGAATTTTACAGCGGTTTCTTGGGACCTGTGAATATTGAAAACGAAACCCATATTTTTGTGAATTTGCGTTGTATGCAGTTATTGCCTACTTTGCAAGAAGCCTATTTGTACGCAGGCGGAGGCATTACAGCCAATTCCAATCCTGAAAAAGAATGGAATGAAACTTTGCTGAAAATGGAAACCATCTTGAAGGCAACAACATCTTAAAAACAAAAATTCCCGCCAATGGCGAGAACTTTTGATGTAGAAACAACGCAATCTGTTTATGTTTAATGTTTGAATTGTGCTTCTTCGGTAGAGCCTTTGAAAGCCACCGTAGAGGCTTCTCCCCCTGTAATAACTTCTTGCACGCTATCAAAATAACCCACTCCTACAAAAGATTGATGTTTTACAGCTTTGAAGCCTTTGCTTTGCAGGGCAAACTCTCTTTGCTGCAATTCTGAATAGCCTGCCATACCTTTCTCTTTGTAGGCAAGAGCTAGCTCAAACATACTCGTATTGAGAGCGTGGAAACCTGCAAGAGTGATGAATTGAAACTTATAGCCCAAATCAGCAAGATTTTCACGGAAAGTAAGCATTTCTTTTTCAGAGAGTTTTGCCGCCCAGTTGAATGAAGGTGAGCAGTTGTAAGCAAGCAACTTGCCCGGATATTGAGCGTGAATGGCTTGTGCAAACTCACGGGCTTCTCCAAGGTCGGGGTGACTGGTTTCCATCCAAAGCAAATCGGCATAAGGGGCATACGAAAGCCCACGACTAATCGCTTGTTCAATACCACACTTTACGTAATAGAAACCTTCACTGCTACGCTCTCCTGTAATGAATACTTGGTCGCGAGGGTCAATATCGCTGGTGAGCAAGTTAGCGGCATC
>JANWZC010000297.1 GCA_025054975.1 Raineya sp. | reverse complement strand
CCAAAAAGAAGCCTAAACTTAATAGTCTTGATGAAGTAGATCCTGAAATTTTGAAAACTTTTGAAAAATTAGGTATTTCGTTAGAGGAGCAAAAGAGACTTACAGGAGTTGCGGTAGATGCCGTCATTGATAGTGTTTCGGTGGCTACTACTTTCAAAAACAAGTTGGCTGAACTTGGAATAATTTTTTGCTCTATCAGCGAGGCGGTGCAAGAACACCCCGAATTAGTACAAAAATATTTAGGCTCTGTTGTGCCTGTAACGGATAATTTCTTTGCGGCTCTCAATTCAGCAGTATTTTCTGACGGCTCTTTTGTGTATATTCCCAAAGGGGTGCGTTGCCCTATGGAACTTTCTACTTATTTCCGTATCAATGCTTCGGGTACAGGGCAATTTGAAAGAACGCTCATCATTGCAGATGAAGGTAGTTATGTGAGTTATTTGGAGGGTTGCACCGCTCCTATGCGTGATGAAAACCAACTTCATGCTGCCGTAGTTGAGCTGATTGCTTTGGATAATGCTGAAATCAAATATTCTACGGTGCAGAATTGGTATCCGGGAGATAAAGAAGGCAAAGGAGGCATTTACAATTTCGTAACTAAACGTGGTATTTGTGCAGGTAAAAACTCTAAAATCTCTTGGACGCAAGTAGAAACAGGTTCGGCTATTACGTGGAAATATCCTTCGGTGATACTGAAAGGAGATAATTCGGTAGGGGAGTTTTATTCGGTGGCGGTTACTAATAATATGCAACAAGCCGATACAGGAACAAAAATGATTCACATTGGCAAAAATACCAAAAGTCGTATTGTGAGTAAAGGTATTTCGGCGGGCAGGAGCCAAAATTCTTATAGGGGTTTGGTGGAAATTCATAAGAGAGCTGAAAATGCAAGAAATTTCTCACAATGCGATAGTTTGCTATTGGGTAATTTGTGCGGGGCTCATACTTTCCCGTATATTGAAGTAAAAAACCCGACTGCTACCATAGAACACGAAGCTACTACTTCCAAAATTGGTGAAGACCAAATTTTCTATTGTAACCAGCGAGGTTTAGATACCGAAACCGCAGTAGCCTTGATTGTAAATGGTTATGCTCGCGAGGTGCTGAACCAACTCCCTATGGAATTTGCCGTAGAGGCTCAAAAATTGCTGGCTATTAGTTTGGAGGGTAGTGTGGGATAGTGTTATAGCTTTGATACTTAACGGAAAAAAGCCGATACTCTTGCGGAAAAGGGTATCGGCTTAAAATTATTACTCCTTTACTACACTTTTTTTGTTTGATAAAACCTCCCTATTACTTTTTGTTTTTCTATTAGGTAGAGCATCTTTTCTATCTGAATGTATAGTATTCTTTTTGTTGCTAATGTTATTAGTATCTTTGATTTCCTTATTAGCTTTTTCTTTGTTCTCTACCGTAGAATTTGCATTAGCTACTTGTTGTTTCTTATTACTCATTACTTCTTGCGAATATGCTGAATAAAAGCATATCATAAATGCGATTGTTATTGAATACAGAAGTTTCATATACAAAAAATTTTAATTAGGTCTTAAAACAACAAAAATAGTTAATTCACCACAATTTACGTCAGTGGCACAATTGCCACCAATATTGACAGCCTGTGTCCCCCCATTACGCATTCCTCGTATATCGTATGTATAGGTGCCTGCTGGAAGGGTTTCCATAGTATTAAAGGAGGTAGTTGCAAAAGCATTGATGTTTTGACCATCTAATGTTATTCTATTATAACAGCCAACAGGTATATAGGCCCCATTTCTAAAAACGGCAATATCAACAGTGGCAAAATTGGTATTATTAGTAGCAGTTTCCATGGCACCTGCGTAGCCCCAAATGTAGACATCGCCAGTCATTCCTGCGGGAATAGTAAAAGTAATTGCTGTCCCTGGTATTGTAGCAAAAGTAGGTGAGGCATAATTTGTTAAACCACTTGTAGCAGATGCTTTA
>JANWZC010000296.1 GCA_025054975.1 Raineya sp. | reverse complement strand
GTGTAGCAGGTTATACGCTCAATCGTCCTAATACCACTTGGTTTGCCGAAATCAGCCGAATACCTTTGCTTTGGAATGTTACGGGAGAGTTTTTTCTTGCAGAAAAAGATAATTGGACTTTTCACCCCACAGCTCGCTATACAGAACAAAGTAGCAGACGTAATTTACAAGTAGGAACACTGGCTCGCTATCAAGCCAAAGAAAGAGGCGAAAACAAATATCGTTTGGGAGTAGGGGCTTGGTACAATTTCAATAAGGCTTTGGTAGTGAGTTTGGATTTTTGGCAAAAAAATTATCAATTTTCATTCAGCTACGACTTGGCTTTGGGCAATAGAAACATGATGGGGCAAACACTAAGTGCTTTTGAAGTAAGTTTGCTTTGGCGTAATCTTTTTGAAAGAGAAAAAAGAAAATTTGGAAAAAGACAAAACAGCAGAAAAGAACGTGAAAAAGAACCTTTGCTCACCCAGCAACAGAAACCTAACAATGAAAAAAATAAAGATACACTTAATCTGCAAACTGAAAGTCAGGTGCGGTTGGATAGCACCCAAAAAATGACCAAACAGGCAGGAGAAGCTAACCGAATAGAGCAGAAAGGCAAATTGAAGGTTATCATTCGCGAACCTATAGAAATTTCAGCGAAAAAATCTAAAATCAAACTTTCCCCGCTTGAAAAGCAGTTTTTGAAACCAATCTTTCCCGATAAAGACGGATTCTTGGAAGTAGATAAAGCAAAAATTTATCAAATTGCCCAAATTTTAGAAAAAAATGAAGAATTGAAAATCAAAATTATAATTTTTGCTGAAAAAGATTACTCTGAAACGGAATTCTTGAAAATTCAAGCTGATGACTTCAAAGAAAAACTTATTTTGCAAGGCATCAGCCCTGAAAGAATTATTCGCCAAAATGTAGTGCGAAAAAATGAAAAAAATCGCTTGGAATGGATAATTTTGCAGAAATAGAAAATTAAATAAAAAGACATATGCTTTTCTCAGACTTTCGCTCCATTATACTGCAAGAATGTCTTGCAGAAATTGAAAAATATTTGAAAGAAAAGATTTTAACGTGAATTATGAGTCCAATCTTAGATAAGTGCAATGCAGACTTAATCATTAAAATTACCCCAAATATTTTTCACAAATAACTGCATACAATTAACCAACGACTCACATTGTAGAGGAAAATTGCTCAAAATAACGTTTTTTTTAACCTCACCCCCTGCTCCCCCAAAGAAGAGGGGGACTCACCTAACCCCAAGCTATCAACTTACTCATTTGAATTGTGTAGCTAAATCTTGGATAAGTACAATATAAGTTCGGTTATTTTTACAATTATCCTAAATGTTTTTCACAAATAACTGCATATCAACAACTTAAATAATAACTCACGTTATAGCCAAGATTTTTTAATGAACGAGATAAAAAAACCTGAACGCAAGGCGAACAGGCTTTTTAGATTTATTAGGGTTTATTTTGTTTCGTTTTTTGCTTATTTTTCTCTTCTTCCAAAGCCTTTTTCTCGTCAAATTTTTCATCTTTGAACTGCTTGTTGGGGTCGTATTGGTCTTTGATTTCAACACCTTCTACTTCTAAAACTTCAAATTCTACACGTCTGTTTTTGGCTCTACCTTCTTTGGTATTGTTAGTAGCGATAGGTTTGCTTTCACCAAAACCCTTCCATATCATACGCTCCATAGGAATACCTCGTTTATTGAGGTACATATAAACCGACTTAGCACGACGATTAGACAGGTCAAGGTTGCGATGGTCGGGACCTACTGCATCTGTGTGAGCATAGATACCAATTTTGAGCGTAGGATTTTCAGCCATAAGCTGATAGATGTACTCAACCTCTTTTTCAGCTTGCTTGGTAAGTTTATCCGAATTAAACTCAAAATTGATGTTATTTACAACCAACACTGCATTCTTTTTGAGCCTTTTCAAAAGGACTACCTTTTCAACTTTCTTTCTGTTATCTACGATGTTTATAGTATCATTTTTGAAAAAGTATCCTTTGGCAGTAACATATAAGT
>JANWZC010000295.1 GCA_025054975.1 Raineya sp. | reverse complement strand
ATTTGTAAAGTAGTTTTGAGGAGAGTATATCAAAACCAAATTTTTTTGAGTATAAAAGCCCCTGTTTTCTTATGAAAATAGGGGTAAAACTTTTACAAAAACTAACTCAAAAAGGCTAATTTTTAATCCTCTCTACCTTGTTTATTTTGTTCGGGTTCTGCCATGCGAACAATCTTGGGAGTGAATTTGGCTAAAACATCTACCAAGTCTTGTTGAGCCAGCATTATGGCTTTGATGTCTTTATAGACCATAGGGGCTTCGTCCAAGTCGCCACCTATCAAGGTTACCCCTTTTTCTACCAAATATTTCTTGATTTCGTGCATTGTGAAAGTTTGGTGAGCTTTGCTTCGGCTCATAAGCCTACCTGCCCCATGTGAGGCTGAATTAAGGGACTCTTCACAGCCTTTTCCTCGTACCACAAAACCCGCAGAAGCCATAGAACCAGGGATAATCCCTAATACCCCTTTTTGAGCAGGAGTAGCTCCTTTTCTATGTACAATTACATTTGTGCCGTCAGGCAAAGTTTCTTTCCAGGCAAAATTATGATGATTTTCAATCATCAACACAGGTTTTTCACCAAGAGCCTTTGCCAAACGTCTATGAATTTGATGATGATTCGCCGAAGCATACACCCCCGCCAAATTCATAGCAATCCAGTATTCTTGTCCCTCTTCGCTATTCAAATCTAACCAAGCCAAATGTTGAGCTTGTTTGGGTAATTTGGTTTTTTGCATAGCTAATTTTGAATAATGGTTGGCTATGGTTGCTCCAAAACCACGAGAACCTGAATGTGAAAGCAATGCAAGATATTTTCCTTTTGGCAAAAAATTCAAATCGGGAGAGTTTTCCTCCAAAATTTCCAAAATGCCCCATTCTACAAAATGATTACCCGTTCCCGAAGTACCTATTTGACTCATAGCTTTGGAAAAAAGCCCCCTTATGAAAGCCGTAGCTTTCCAGTCGGGGTGTTCCCATACATCATCAGGCAAGGGATTTTTATTTTTTTCACCTATGCCAAAAAAAGTATTTTCTACCAAATGCTTTTTGAGCTCGTTACGTTTCTGCTCTAAATAAACGTCATTTATGTCAAATACACTCAAACACATACGGCAGGCAATATCTACCCCCACCGCATACGGAATTACGACATTTTCGGTAGTAGCCAATACCCCACCAATTGGTAAGCCATAGCCGTGATGAGCATCAGGCATGAGCGAACCTGCAACCGCCACAGGCAAACGCATAGCCGTATTCATTTGCTCTAATGCGGCAGTATCAATATGTTCAGCACCAAAAATTTTATAGGGCAAAGCCTCTGTTCGCAAGTCAAATTCAGCAGTATTTTGCTTCTGCTGGGTGGTGCGTGGTGGTTGCAAACGTTGTACTTTATCGGCAAGTTCCCCAAAAATTTCATTGGCAAGGAAATTTTCAGGCTTTTGGGCTAACTCTTTGTAAAGTGCCAAAATGGCTTCTTTTTCATATTTTCCCTGTTTGATTAAACACTTGGCAAGTTTGCCCGCTTCAATCAAAACATCTTTTTCGTAGAAAAAGATTTTGAGTTCATTGTTATTGATTTTTGTTGCCATAGCGTCAGAATTTGTTGTAGGAGTTACGCACCATAAAATTACGTAATATTTTTTATATTTCGGAAAAAAGAAGATCTATCTATATGCGAGCGTTGCGAAGGAAAAGCACCGCATTGTGCAATATAGAGCTATACAGTAATTAGCTACTTACTGTTCCAGTTCAAAGAGGCTGTACAAAATTATCCAAGAGTATGCAAACCTTTTCACACGATTCAGTACTAAATTGCTTAGTCAGGGAGTCTTACACTCCTTATGACTTATTTTCTTTGAGTAAGCCCTTGTTAATCTCATCAGGAGGTACATTGAGTCGTGATGATAGTATTTTGGAGAAACCTTATAGTGATGTCAGTAAGACCGAACTCATCGGCTTTCATTACTCAAGTAAACACCACAAAGTAGTAAAAGGGATATGTTTAGTTACGCTATTTTACACAGATATACAAGGTCATCGTTTGCCTGTGAATTATCGTATTTATCAGCAAGGA
>JANWZC010000294.1 GCA_025054975.1 Raineya sp. | reverse complement strand
GCAGAAGTTAAACCGTAAAATCGAATGCATATGAAAAAAAATTATTTTCTTTTTGCCTTATTGCTGATGTTTGTTTTTGTTGGAACTACATTGGCACAAAACACCGAAGGTGCGGCTCGTATGGAAATTATGTCAGGAGAAAGTATTGTGAATGACGCAAGTCAAAAAACTTATGCTGAAAAAAATTTGTCTGCTAAAACTCCTGAAATTCCCGTTAGCATTTTGAAGCCCGTTGAGAAAAGCAGTAACTTGGAGTGGGGCGACAATATTATCACTTTGAAGAAAGTAGAAAGAATCAAAAAAAATCTCAAAAATGATGCGGTTTCACTAAGTAGGAATATGTTAATAGGCATCATTTTAGTTGCTGTTGGAATTATTTTCAGTGTTTTGCCTATATTGTGGATAATTGGAGTGATTTTAGTAATAGTTGGCTTGGTGTTGATACTTTTAGAACTATTGTAAATTTAATTTTCAACAGAAAAGAGAGTGATTTCTCAATTTATTTGTAAAAAATTTTTGAGTAAAAATTTGGGAAAAATCTTTTGATGACTAACTTTGTGCAGAAGTTAAACCGTAAAATCGAATGCATATGAAAAAAAATTATTTTCTTTTTGCCTTATTGCTGATGTTTGTTTTCGTTGGAACTACATTGGCACAAAACACTGAAGGTGCGGCTCGTATGGATGCATTAGAGTCTCAGAGCATTCTTACTGAAAAAGTATCAGAAAAGGTATATAGTATTAAACCATCAGAATCTAATGTCGTTAGCGATGTGAAGCCTATAGAAAAAACTTCTAAAATTGAAGTAACAAATACTCCTATTGCCTCAAATAAAATTATCAAAGCAGAAAGAATCAAGAAAAACCTAAAACCAGAAAATAGTAACAAAAACAATGCAATTGGAACTTTAACGCTTATTGGTATCATTTTATCAGCAATAGGGCTTATTTTCGTTGCAACTATTATACTATGGCTTATTGGGGTAATTTTCCTTATCATTGGTTTAATACTCTTAATAGTAGGACTTGCTACGAATAAGTAATATTCTCTCAATATAGGGATACCCTGTTTATTACGGGTTATCCCTATCATTTTTACCTCACGAGTAGGCGTTGTACATTCATTTTTCTTACCAAACCATTTTTAGCGATTTTTGGCAATATAATACATCACGCAAAGGCTTGGCGGGTACGAGCCAAAAAAACTGCTAAAATTGTCCAAAAGCCTCCTAAACAAACACACCGCTGCTTATGGAGGCTTGTATTTACTCGTTTTCTTCGGGATACTTCCAAGCTAATTTGTCTTCTAAAAACTCTTCGGTGGCAAGGGTAGTAGGTTTGGGTAATCTTTCGTAAAACTTGGAAATTTCAATCTGCTCGCGGTTTTCAAAAACTTCTTCTAAATTGTCAATAGGCGAAGAGAAATCATTAAGTTTATTGGTAAGTTCTTCTTTGGTTTTTACGGCAATCTGCTTGGCTCTTTGAGCTATCAAATAGACCGACTCATACACATTGCCCGTTTTTCCTGCAATCTCATACATATCACGCGTAATCAAGGAAGCAGAAATGTTTGTAGGTAAAACTTTTTTACCATTTTTATCTACTACTGCATTTTTAGAAATTCCATTGTTTTTAAGTCTGCCTTTCATATTTTTCGTTTTTTGAGATGAATAATTAAGATTTAATTTTGTTGTGTATTATCTACTTTATTAAGTTCTGCTATCTGCCGAATAGCCAACACCGAAACATCTTCTACGGCTTTCAGATACTTACTTTGTGGGAATCTATCCTTATACTCTTCACAAAGTGTAATAGTTTCCTGTAACCTTTCTTTCTGCTTGGAGAAAATGCTTTCCCGAGCTAAATTATAAGCACTTTCAATGCGTTTGTATAAGATTTCCTCCATATAAGCTGAGTCAGGAAAATCTTTCTGGAAATTAGTTATTGCTTTAATAGCGGCTTTATAATTGCTGTTTTTGTAATATAAGAGTGCTTGGTCATAAGCCTTTTTTTCAAGTTTGGCTCGCAGTTCCTCAATAATTTTATTAGCTTCCTCAATTTTAGGACTTTGAGGATAAGCATTCAA
>JANWZC010000293.1 GCA_025054975.1 Raineya sp. | reverse complement strand
ACTTCTCCTTGTTCGTTTTTGGGAATATTGTGCAAGGGCAAAGTAGTAACCTGAAACATCTCCCCTGCTCCTTCGGCATCGGAGGCAGTAATGATAGGTGAATGAACGTAGTAAAAACCATTATCATTGAAGTACTTATGCACTGCATAGCCCAAAGCGTGCCTTACCCGAAAAACAGCCCCAAAAGTAGCAGTACGGCTACGCAAATGAGCATTTTCACGAACAAACTCCAAACTGTGTTTTTTAGGCTGAAAAGGGTATTCATTAGGATTAGCCAAGCCGTAAATTTCAATGCTTTCTGCTAAAACTTCGCGGTCTTGTCCTTTACCTTCGGAAGCAACTAATTTGCCTTTTACGTGCAGGCACGCTCCCACCTTGATAGGAGCAATTACCTCACGAGGAATTTTATTCAAATCTACTACGACTTGTAAAGTTTTGATAGTTGAGCCGTCATTGAGTACAATGAAAGCCACTTCACCGCTATCTCTTTCGTTACGTACCCAACCTTTTACACTTACTTCTTGGTTTTGTATAGGAACTTGCAATAAATCTTTGATAGTTTGCTTCATAACTGGATTTTTTTGAGCCTCAAAATTAAGTATTTCCGAGCTTTTTGGGGAAAATTGTAAAAATTTTTTTCAAAAAAATTTGCAGTTTTCGGAAAAAGCAGTAACTTTGCAACGCTTTTTAAGCCTCCTTAGCTCAGCTGGTAGAGCAACTGACTTGTAATCAGTGGGTCGCTGGTTCGATCCCGGCAGGGGGCTCTTAAAAATTAAGCACTTACAAAGTCTGTTTTGTAAGTGCATTTTTATTTGCATAACATTTGGCAAGAAATTTTTATGCAAAAGTTGATTGTAAATTTATACCGCCATAGTTTGAACAACTTGCTGAGCATTGCGGATGGCAATCTGTTGAGCTAAACGTTCTGCAAGAGCCTTGAAGGCTTGATAAGTAGGAGTTTCTTCTTCACCTTGTGCAATGATAGGTCTGCCAATATCGCCTGCCTCTCTAATACCTTGCACCAAAGGAATTTCTCCCAAAAAAGGTACGTTGTAACGTTCTGCAAGCACTTTACCGCCGTCTCTGCCAAAGATGTAGTATTTATTTTGTGGTAATTCGGCAGGAGTGAAATAAGCCATATTTTCCACAATGCCTAAAATAGGAATGTTGATAGTACCTTGTCGGAACATCACTAAACCTTTTTGAGCATCGGCAAGAGCCACTTTTTGAGGAGTAGTAACAATGACAACCCCCGTAATAGGCATAGCTTGTGCCATAGTGAGATGAATGTCGCTGGTGCCTGGAGGCAAATCTATGAGCAGATAGTCTAATTCTCCCCAATAGGTATCGTTCAAAAATTGTAAGAAAGCCTTGCTTGCCATAGGTCCTCGCCAAACCACTGCACTTTCAGCAGGAGAAAGAAAACCCATAGAAATCAATTTCACGCCATATTGTTCCACAGGAATAATGTATTGTTTGCCATTGATTTCTTGCACCATAGGTTTTTCATATTCCACGCCAAACATCACAGGCATAGAAGGACCAAAAATATCAGCGTCAATCACGCCTACTTTGGCACCCGTATGAGCAAGAGCTACCGCTAAATTTGCTGTAACCGTAGATTTCCCTACGCCCCCTTTGCCCGAAGCTATGGCTACAATATTTTTGATGTTGGGCAAATGATTAACTTTTAGCACCGAAGTAACTTCGGCTTGCATATCAATATGGATTTCGGCTTGTGGGAAAACACTTAAAATAGATTCCTCGCAATCTTGTCGGATTTTTTCTTTCAAAGGGCAAGCAGGGGTAGTCAGAACCACTACAAAAGAAACTCGGTTGCCTTGCACCTCTAAGTTTTTTATCATATTAAGTGTTACCAAGTCTTTTTTGAGGTCAGGTTCTTGTACTTGCGAAAGGGCTTGTAAAATAGCTTCTTTGTTCATAAATCTGATTTTTTACAAAAAACACACAAAGATATGTTTAGGTTTAGCAAAAATAGAATTTATTGATTTTCTGTTTTTTGAAGCAGAAAATGAAAAAAACTTTTTTCAATTTCTTTGTAAGGCAATGCTTCTTTGGCAATGTAGATAATGGCTAAATACTG
>JANWZC010000292.1 GCA_025054975.1 Raineya sp. | reverse complement strand
CTCCTGAAACTACATCACGCGGCAGCCAAAGAATAAAATAGCTATGGAAATATTGTAAGTTTTTAGTATCAAATTGTAGCATAGCCGTTTGTATTTGGAGGGCATATGCAATACTATCTTGCATGTTTTTTTGCCATTCTTGCAAGAGTTGATTTACCTCTCTTAATTTTTGACTTTGCGTTTGTACCAATTCTATGTTTGTAACCAATTCCTCGTTAGTACTATTCAATTCCTCATTTAACATTTGCAACTCTTCAGTCATTTCTTTTAGTTTGCGAGTGCGTTCCTCTACTTTTCGCTCTAGTTGTTCGTTAGCTTCAAGTTGGATGCGTAAGGCTTCAGCTTGGGCTTCCTCTTTTTGTTTTTTATAGAGGCGGTATCTATCACCCAGTGCTAAGGAGAATAACGTAACTTGTAAAGCATTTCCTATTTCCACAGCATGAGAAGTAAAAATATTAGTAGGTAACAAAGTTAAATTTCTGAAAATAAGAACAATAACAGCTAACAAAAAACTAGAAAAAGCTAATAAAAAGAATCTTGCGGATTTATTACCTTTGTACCAAACCCAAACTCCACTTACCAAATTGGAGGCTATTGCCAGAATGACAATTAGCAAACCCAATCGCCCTACTAAACTATATGAAAGTAAGAAAGCTAATCCACAAAATACGCCTGCTATACCCGCCCACAATTTTTGTAATTTATGCATCAAAGGTAGGTACTTGGCGAGGTCTAAGAAATGGTTGGTAAAGAGTTGTAGGAAAACAACACTCAAATTCATGCTTAATAATACAGCCTTGTTAGCCCAATAAGGTGAGTTGGGTAAAACATACTCAAAAAAATGCCCTGAAAGTGACCCAAACAAAATACCATTGGAGAGAATAAGCAAACAATAATACAAATACAACCTATCATTAAGCGAAAAGAAAATCAAAAAATTGTAGCAAAACATTACTAACAAAATTCCAAAAAAATGCCCATAGAGCATCTGTTCGGGCATTTTGAGGTCAAAAAACATTTTGGCAGGTACAAGTTGCAAATCAGCTTGGGTGGAACTTTGCGTATCTATCCGAAAGTAAAAAGTGTAAATTTGGTTTCCAGAGTTAGCAGGAAAATCGATCGGAATAGTAAAATTTTTATACTTTATAGGTCTTTGAGCAAAAGGATACTTATCACCCAATACATATTTTTTCCAAGTTAATTTTTGGGTATTTTTTGTTAAATCAGGGGCAAAAAATAAAATTTCATCTAAAATTGGATAAGCGAATTCTACGAGCCAGGAGGTATTTTCTCTAACTTGTGGTTGAATACTAAATTTGAACCAATAAGCTGAATTAGAATATCCAAAATTTGCTTTTCCTTTGGGCAACGGCTGAAAGTTTCTCTGCCCCTGAGGGCTTGAAATTTGCTCAAAGGTATAATTCTTTTCTTTGTCTTCTATGTAAGTTAGAAACGGATTGAGCGAAAAAATAGTGTCGCTTCTATATATCTGCAGAATGTTATTTTGTGCCAAGGTCAGGCTACTAAAAAGTAGAAAAACTGAGTAAGCAATGCCGTAGTAGAGAATGTTCATAAGTTTTGCAGAAATTTTGCCTAGTTTTTTCAAAGTTAGCAAAATATTTCATAATCTCTGCAAAGCAATTTTACTTTCAAAAAAACACTTTCGGCAGCGAGCTTCGTAGAGGTCAGTCTCACCTAGAAGTACGGTCTCCTCCGAGGCAGCCTTGCGGTAAGAATAATTAGCAGCAGCTCCACATCTCATACAAATGGCTTGCGTTTTGGTAACATACTCGGCTATTGCCAAGAGCTCGGGCATATAGCCAAACGGTTTGCCCATATAATCCATATCTAACCCTGCTACAATGACCCGAATGCCGCGATTTGCCAAAATATTACAAACGCTTAAAATCTCTTCATCAAAAAATTGTACCTCATCGATGCCAACCACACTGCAATCCTCAAAAATTTTATCTAAAATTTCACTTGCTTTTTTTACAGGTGTAGAATAAATGGCATTAGCATCATGCGAAACTACGTGCTGAGCGTCATAACGTTTGTCTATACTTGGCTTAAAAATTTGTACCTGTTTACGTGCCAATTTTGCT
>JANWZC010000291.1:239-2146 GCA_025054975.1 Raineya sp. | reverse complement strand
TCAATTCTACTTCACCGATAGTAAGACGAGTAGGCTTTTCACTGAAATACTCTTCGGCAGGGATAAATTCGTAGAAAATACCTGTATCTAAAAGTAAAAGCATACCACCATCGTGGTTTTCGTGGAATTTATCTTGGTAAGCAAAAAAACCTTCGGAAGCGGGAAAAAGTTCTATGCTATCAATTTTTTTACCGATGCTATCAAAAAGTTTGGCTTTGTAAGGCTCAAAATTCACGCCTCCATACACAAAAACTGAAAAATTGGGAAAGACATCTTTAATTTTTTTACCTGTGCGGGCAATAATTCTATCAAAGTACATCTGCACCCAAGGCGGAATGCCTGAAATAAGACTCATATCTGCGTGCAGTGTCTCATCAATAATTTTTTCTAATTTTTCTTCCCAATCTTCAATGCAATTAGTTTGCCACGAGGGCATTTGATTGCTACGCAAGTATGCAGGTACGTGATGGTTAGAAATTCCTGAAAGTCTGCCCGTGAGAATGCCATTTTTATTTTCCAATACAGGACTGCCCGAAAGAAATATCAATTTTCTATCCACAAAATCGGCATTGCCTGTTTCGTAAATGTAATTGAGCAAAGCATTTCTAGCACTATTGATATGGTTATGAATGGAATCACGTGAGATAGGAATGTACTTTACTCCCGAAGTTGTACCGCTGGTTTTAGCAAAATAAAGCGGTTTGCCACGCCAAAGGACATCTTCTTTCCCTTGCATGATTTGGTCAATATACGGCTTGAAGCCTTCATAGTCGCGAATAGGTACTCTCTGAACAAAATCAGCATAAGTGCGAATACCAGCAAAATCATGTTCTTTACCAAATATTGTGTGTTGAGCCTGCTTGATAATAGTTTGAAATACTTTTTCTTGGCTTGATTCAGGATTTTTAGCCCATTTTTCTTGTCTGGCTACTACGTATGAAGCCAAAGGTTTTGCCAAAAAAGAACGAATACCCATGCTATGAAAATTTAGAATCGTTTTTTGAAAATATGTCCCCAAAGTAAGTAGTCATCCCTTAAAAAGTGTATTTTAGTTTATAGAATGGATTAAGAAGGAGTTTGCAGAGGCGAAAAAAAGTCTTTGTAAAAAAAGCCAAAAAAAGATCTTGTATTGATTCATAACCCTCTTGAAGTTGAAAACAACAGCAACCAACATAATGTTGATGTTGTTCTCGATGACTCCTTTATAGGAATCCCGCTTTAAGCGATAATCCATCTTGAGATACCCAATGACTGGCTCAATACCTACTCTTTTTCGGTGAACCTGCATAAGTTTTCGTTTCTGGTAATCAGACTTGCTGCTTGAAGCCTGAAAAGGAAGGAGAATTTGGGTTGCCAAGATTGGTTTGACTGCTTTGTATCCTCTATCCACTTTGGCTTGTTTGGGGCGTTTCCCCACTAAGCATTCTACTTGGACAAGAACTATCCCTAAGGTGTGTCCATTATATTCGTTCCTAAAACCCATCGCCCCTCCAATTACACCACTATCCGTTCTGACAAAAGACGCTTTGTTACCAAATTCATATCGCCGCTGCTCTTTTCCTTTTGAAATGCAACACACCGATGGTTCGTGCAACAAGTAAATCTTATCTCTTGTGTCTGTCTTTTGAGCTAATACCTGTTTGTACAATGCCAAAGCACTGCAATACGACAAATCCGCAGGCAACTTCCGTTCTAACTCCCCGACTAATATTCTAGCTATCGTTTTCATCTTTTTATCTGCTTTCTTAGCTTTCAATTTGTTTTTGGGATAGTTACGAAAGCGTTGATGCTTGGCTAATTGCTTCAATGTCCTGCGATAATTCCAACGTATAGGTATCTGCTCTTGCTCAGCAATTGTCTGACATTGCTGGATAATTTTCTTGGTAAGTTTCGTGTAAGTGGGAAAG
>JANWZC010000291.1:0-229 GCA_025054975.1 Raineya sp. | reverse complement strand
GCATTGTCGTGTCAATACTCACTTGCTCATCTTCTCCTGCCTTGTCGTTCGCCCGAATGCTCTCCTGCAAAATCAGTTCTATTCCTCTTTCTTTTATCCTTTTCCGAAAGTGAACTAAAGAGGCTTCACAAGGAGGACTAGCTACAAAAGAGGAATCCCCACAAAAATATTGATAATACACATTTTCACTCCATTGTTCGACCACACTTTCATCTGAACTATTGCAAAG
>JANWZC010000290.1 GCA_025054975.1 Raineya sp. | reverse complement strand
ACACTAAATTTTAATCCTTATGAAAAAAATGATTTTAATTTTCGCCTTCTTTATTACGTTGATAAGTTTTGCAAATGCAAATGCCTCAAATCAATCCTCTACTACTAACAATCTGCGATTGGTAAAAACTATTGACTATGAGCTATAGGTAAAGCAACTGAGAAAGAAGATTTATCATTTACATTTACTAATGAGCCTACCTCTTGTACAGCTACTACTATGACTGTTATTGGTGGTGTGCTGGTAATTGTGGAAGTTACAGTTATCTGTGATTGTTCGGCTACTACTGCTTGCCTTCTGGCAGGAACTATTGCTGACGCAGTGATTAGTCTAATCAAGAATGGGTAAAGCTGTTATTCTTGAAAGCATAATATTTCTCCACACTTTTCGTTTTATGAGCAAAGTGTGGTTTTCAATAACTTAATTCTTACAACTATGACAAAGAAGTGGATAGTATTTTTCAGCATTTTGAGTTTGTATGCTCATTCGCAAAGCCTTAAAATGGAGTATTTTTTAGAGGATAAGAATTGCAAAATCTATTCGGAAGCTATTATTACAGACACTTTATCGGTAATTAGGGCTTTGCCCGAGAAAACTGAATGTAGCAGTAACGTACATTATATTCCTGGGGACTCTAAACAAAGAGGTTTCTTTGTAAAAAGCAAACGGGATAATTTTTGTTACAAAACAGAGGAGTACTCTTATTACGTAGCTGATACACTTCATCCTATGAAATGGACACTTACTAAGCAAACCAAAGAAATATTAGGTTTTAAGTGCAAAGCCGCTACCACTCAATTCAGAGGACGTGAATATGTTGCCTACTACACAGAAAAAATTCCCATTTCTGATGGACCTTGGAAGTTTGGAGGTTTACCTGGTCTCATCTTGGAAGTAGCCTCTACGGATGGGATGTATAAACTTTCTGTCTATAAAATTACGCAAAATTACAAGCCTACCCCCGATGATTTTTTAGAACTGAAAGTTTTGAAAAGTACTAAGTTTATTAGCTTTCAGGAATTTGTGAAAGAGTACAGAAAAAAAATAGATGAAATGCTTGCTCTTATGAAAGCCCAAAAAGGTACAGCTACTTTTACTGCCAAATTTAGAATAGATAGAATGGAAGTAATATACCCGAAAGCTAATGCAGGTGAAGGTTTGGAGTATTAATGAAATCATTACAAATGTATGAAAATTCTTTGGAATGTAATAGTATGGGGAATATGTTCCCCTTTTTTGTGCCTTTCGCAGACTATCAAGGGTAAAATAACCAATGAGAAAGGAGAAAAAATACCTTCTGCCAATGTTGTTGTCAAAGACTCATTGAATAGTGAAAACATTTTAGAATTTACCATAGCTCGTAATGGGGAGTATAGTATTACATTGCAACAACCTTACAAATCGGTAGTGATAGAGGTTACGGCACTTCGGTATGCCAAAGAATATGCCGAGCTTAGTAACCTTGTAGCTAATGAAACTTACATCAGAGATTTTGTCCTTTTGCTTGAAACCGAAAAAATTGAAGAAATTACTATCAAGGCAGATGTTCCTGTGGTTATCAAAAATGATACTACTACGTTTAATGTAGCGGCTTTTTCCGATGGTACAGAACGGAAAATTGAAGATGTTATCAAGAAACTACCAGGCGTGCAGGTCAATGAAAAAACAGGAGAAATTAAGTACAAGAATCGCTCTATTGAAACTGTTAAACTTGACGGAGAAGATTTATTCGGTTCAAATTATGCCATAGGTACGCGTAATATCAATGTAGGAATAGTAGAGGCTATTCAGGCAATAGAAAATTATTCGGAAAATCCTTTGCTCAAAGGTATTGAAAATAGCGACAAGGTCATTCTGAACCTCAAACTCAAAAAAGGCATAGATATTTCGGGTAGTGTAGATTTTGACAACGGTTTTATGGGGGAAAATCAATTTGCTCGGGATATAAGAGGTAATATTTTAGGCGTTTCAAAAAAATATAAAGCCTTCGGCAATGCAAGTTTTAATAACATCGGTATCAATCACTCTCCTTTTGATTATTTTTCTACCTTTAACTACAATCCCGAGCAAGCCAAAGAAAGAAACTTTTTTGCTAACAAAATCATTCCTGAGTTAGGTTTGCCAAACCAACTTGACGAAAAACGTACTAA
>JANWZC010000028.1 GCA_025054975.1 Raineya sp. | reverse complement strand
TAATGCTCCGTTCGTCTAGGGGTTAGGACGCATCCCTTTCACGGATGAAACACGGGTTCGATTCCCGTACGGAGTACGAAAATCCACAAGTAGCCTTCAAACATCAGTTTTGAGGGCTTTTTTATTGCTTTATTCCTATCTATCACAGCATAGTCCTCCAAAAATTTGCTTACTGTTTGTTAGCTTTGTGTAAAAAGTCTATGCAGTACAAAAAATGAAAGTTCGCTTCTGGTTTCGCAAGTGCCAAACCAATACCAAAAATCCCAAAGGGGTTCTTTATGGTTATATCTTGCTTAATGGCATACGTTCCAAAGAGTTTAGCACAGGTATCAGTGTTGAAAAAAAACAATGGGACGCCAAAAACCAAATTATTACCAAAAATCAAATTCTTAATCAAGAACTGCAAAACCTAAAAAACCTGCTTTTCAAAGCAAAACAAAAACTTGAATTTGAAAAAAGTGATTTTTCAGTGCAAGATGTATTAAACCTCGTTTTCTATAAACCACAAAAAAAACCTTTCCTAATACAAGTGTGGCAAGAATTCTTACAAAAAAAAGAAAACTCAAAAAAATACAGCTATAACACTATTCGCAATCATAAATCAATGTTTCGGACTTTTTGCAAGTTTATGCAAGATAATAACCTTGAAAATTTACCCATAGAAGAATTCAAAAAACATCACTTGCAATCTTTTATTAACTCGTATCGTAGAACCACAAACGTTGTGGCAAAATTTATATCAGCAGTCAAAAATGTTTTTCAGTATGCCATTGAAAAAGAGTATATTCAAGAACACCCACTATTATCTTTCAAAATAGAAAGAGAAAAAAGAGTTAATAAAACACACCTTGAAAAACACGAAATTGAAAAAATAGAAAATTTGAATACAAATATTCCCAATCTGAATAAAACCAAAGATATTTTTTTGGTTTTATGTTACACAGGACTAAACATATCCGATTATCTTGTTTTTTCTCAAAACCCCAAGCAATACATTCACGGAAATTTTATCATTATTAGTAGGAAAAAAAATCATCAAAAAAGCTATATTCCGATAACTCAAAAACTTCAAACACTTTTTGAAAAATACGACTATGTTTTGCCCACATTCAAAAACCCTCAAACAATCAATAAAAACCTCAAAAAAATAGGAAAAATTTTGAACATTGAAGCTGAAAAGATGAAAACCAAGATAGGTCGCAAAACTTTTGCACATAATTACCTGAATAGTAACATAGACCGAAAAGCCGTAAGCAAAATGCTCGGACACGCTAAAACTTCTACATTAGAGCAATATTATGCAGATGTAGATTTTGAGTTTGTCAAAAAAGAGGTACTCAAAAACGCCCCTGAAATTTAGAATTTTACAACCAACCCCCTTGTAACTTTCTGTAAGTGATTGAGTTTACATTTGTAAATAGCAGAAAAGTACAACGAACAAAAAAGTTTACATTTGTAAATTCTGTAAAAAACACAACGCCCCGCCCATAGGGCGGGGGTTGTAGAGGCGAAACAACGTATCAAAATCAAATTTCTTTTGGAAAGCTATTAAGCCTATTGAGCCAACCCCGCAAGAATATACGAAATGCAGGGTTTCGCTTGGTTATATCATAGTAAAAAACTTCTCTTGCCTTCCAAAGCCTCTTGTAAAGCTCTTGGGCGTGCCTATTGATAGCTGTAATGGTAGCAATGCCACAAATGCCGTCAGTGGTAAGCCTTTCACCTAATTCGTTCAATATTCTTTGCACTCGTATAATTGCCACCCCTGCACCGCTATTTATGCACCAATCACAAATCAGTTCAGCTAATTTTTGGTTTTCTACAAGGTGCATATTGTTAGCATACCAAAATTGCCTTTCGTAGATGTTTTCAGCGTCTTTTTGCGTAATTTGCTTCACGTCTTCGCAAGTAATTACGCCGTCTCCTGTTTTATCGTAGCCAAAACGCCTCCACGTGTGTATCGTAATGCCGTACTTTGTGCAACCGCCTGGGTCTTCCTTGTAGTCGGCATAACCGCCTTCCCAACGAAGTATATGCGGAAAAAAAGGTTTAAAATCTGCCATATAATTCAGAGTTAAACATCAAATCATTTTTTTTAAAAATATACCCAAATTCTTTGTAAGCATATTTTCTGTTACACTTTGGATAGCTCAATATATACCCCCTCGCTTTTTTTCTTTGCGAAGCAGGAATACCAAACCTTTTCAAATATTTGTTTCTTACTTTGCTCATTTTTTACCAAAAATTTTTCTAAAAAATCCTTTTCGCTTTTGTGGTAAAGTATCTTTTCTTATGCTATCAGATTTTTGAATAACTTGGTTATCCTTCAAAATATTGGTTAAATCCAGAGTTCCGCCACCTTTCACTTTCAGTTTTTCATTGTTAATGATAAGGTTGGTAACATTGCTCGGCGGACACTCACAAATACAATCGGGACAAGGCTTGGTAAAAAATTGCTCTTTGGCAAAATAGCCAAGCAAAATGCCCGCAGTCAAAGGCAATAGATATACTGAAAGTTTAGTAAGCGTCCCGAACATACTTTTTTACTTGCGAATATTCTTTGCTTCTTTGTTGTGAAAACGGGTCAGTGCGCTCTTGCAAACGCTTATCCTGTTTTGCCTTCTGTGTGCTTTGCGTTTTCATTGTTATTTGGTTTATCTCTCCCTGCCAGTCCGTAAATGGTAACGATTGCAGGCGTAATTACGCTTAAAAACGCCGTTGCCTGCTCGGCACTTAATTTGCCTTTCCACATCAAACCCAAAGTAACCAGCACTACAAGACTGCTTATCACAATACCTACCAATGTAAGCACAAAATCTTTCCAAAAGTTTGAGAAACGAAAATTCATAGTTATAGCGTTTTTAATGTTCGGTACGTCTATCTTTCTGCAAAATCTTAATTTCAAGTTCTTGTATCATATCCCGAATTTCACGGATAAAGCCGTGTATTTCCCTGATTTCCTCGTTTTGTTTTTGTTCAAGCCTATCCACACGACTTTGAAGCGTAGCAATATCTTTCTGTTGCTTTACATTCTCAATCTTTATCAGAAAGTAAGCAGAAACAATTGCCACAATAAACTCAATCAATGCTCGTAAGTCTGCCACTACAAATTACAATTATGAAGTTAAAACAGGCATTTCAATAAGTACGTATTTTATTACTCCCGTTACTAAAATTTGTTGTGGAAAAGGGTTGTTAATAAATAATAAAGCATTGATGCCGGAGCTAAAAACTTTCCAACTTCCAAACTCATTCCAACTTAATCCGTTAGTTGTATAAGCAAAACTATGCTCAACAATAGCACAAGTTTCGGCGGGGGTTTTGTTTATTAAAAAATAACTATTTGTCGCAAAACTATTTAAGACATCATTTACCGAAATTTCATAAACATCATTTCCATTTACCCATTTGCGAGGGTAAATAATAGGAGAAAGTGAGTAATCTGGTAAAAAACCGCCCCCGCCACCACCGCTACCACCTTTGTTTATGTATCCCATAAAGATTTTTTTAGTAATGAAACACTGCGTCTATTGTATTAACCCCTGCAATAATTATTATTGCAGGATAAGTTTTGCCAATGAAATCAAAGTTGTAAATAGTATTTGGTGCAATATTGATTGATGCTGTACCTATTCCAACCAAAATATTATTACTGCTTTTGTTGTAGATACTACCTAACAAAAAACCCGCAGGCACATTGATTATGCCTGTTGCGTTGGGATAACTTTCGGTGTGTGCAGTATTATTCAACATAGTCAGATACTTCAAAAACTCTCAATTGACCGTATCCATAACGACCTTGAGCCGTTGCAATATTATTTTCGTCAATTTTTACAATAATATCGGCGTTGTGCGTCCATTCTTGCGACCCCCTGAAATTGCCGTCTTTTGTAGCTTGCAAAACCCAAATAAAACTTGTGTTAGGGTTGTTGGTTTTCAGTGTTTCTGCTGTTTCAACATCAAGCCCCGCTCTATTCACACTATCTACAAAGACAAAATCATAATCGCTTACATCATCGGGGCAATCTTTGCGAAAAGTTATTTGATTGTGCAGGTCTAAATCACGCACTTTTTTTACAAGCGTTGGCGAGCCGTGTTCTTCGGAACTTACATAAAGCACCTTACCAAAATTCCTTGAAAGATAATCGGCAAACATCAAAGCTAAATAGGTTTTGCCCGTTTTAGGTAAGCCGTAAATTACCATACTGAAAGGCTTTGCCACATCTCCTAAAAAATCTTTCCAAAGTCCCTGAAAACCCAGCGTTTCAATTTCTATATTTCGCAAGGTCTGTGCATTCATTTCTACGCCTGCAAGTCCTAATGTTTTACCGCAGGCACATATTTCAGAAAGCCCCGACAGTTCCTCTGCTGTAAGCGTAATTTTGCCACTATTGAGTTTGCCAAAAGCTCGCTTGATTTCATTGTAATAAATATCATCTTTTTTAATATAACCCTCTTGCAAGGCATTGCCAATCTTTTCAGCCAATTTTTTCATTTTGGCTTTATCTTGTTTATCGCTACGTGCTAAATTGAAGTAGCTATTCAAATAAGCCACTGAAAGCAATCGTTTTTCACTTTTGGCAATGTCTTTGAGATTTTCCATATCTAACCTTGAAATAATAATTTCAACGTTTTCACCGCTTTGCGTAATGGCTTCAACCAAAACTTTCTCAATGTCTTTGATTATTTCATAATAAGGCATTTGAGGGGTAATATTCTTTTTTAGAAGTGCCTTTTTTATAGCCAAAAGCAAATCTTCAAGAGATTTTGTTGTCTTGTAATTTTTGTTGTTCATCAGTCGCACAAATCGCCCAATCAGTTTTATTTGTTCGCTTATATTAACTACTCCTTTGGGTTCTTTTTTGGTTTTGGCTTTGGCTTCGCTTTTTGTGCTTTGATGTTTCTTGCTTATAAGAGCAGGCAAAGACACCGCTGTGGATTTGAGCGGTTCTTTTTTTGCCTTTTTACTTGTTTTATTAACAAGGGCAGGTAAAACAGGCAAAGAGGAGGGAGATTTAGCAAGTTTCTGTTCTAAATCAAAAATCTTTTTTTTGAGTTTTTTTATTTCTTGCAATTCGTTTTCACAACTTGCTTCTTTGTTTAAGCTCTCAATTGCGTTTTTTACCAAAGAACTTTTTTCTACATTAAGTCCTTGTCTGTTTGCCTGCTCTATTTCTGCAATTTGTTCTTCATACATTTGAATAAGTTGCTCATCGCCTAATTCTTTGGCGGCTTGCAAACCTTTTTTGAGTTCGTCTATTTGAGATTGTGAGCACGTCATATTATTTCCTTTTTTTTGTGGCATAATTTTTGATGATATTTAATTGCTATGTGCCATTTGCTCGTGGAATAGCAGGCTCTCTAAAAGTTATTCCACAAAAAGGCAACCCTATGAGCCTAAGGGTGCGGTGGGTGCAAACCACGCCATAGCGTTCTTTTTTTTTCTAAATATCTTTTGTTTCTGGGCGAAGCAGAAATAAGATTATATGCTTGTCCATCAAATTCCAACTCTACTACTACTACTTTGGGAGTACCATTGTTTTTCACAAGCAACAAACGATTATTATACCCTTCTTTAATTTCGTTAAAATCTCTGCAAATAATCTTTACAAAATCCTCTGCTGTTAATCCGAGTTGGGCTAATTCTTTATGATGTGAGGCTTCAATGTGTTTGATACCTATTTTAGGGTTGTCAGTTTCTATAAATATTTCCCCTGCTACAATTCCAACTTCTTTCGCAATATATTCGCTGATTTCACCGACTTTTATTTTAGTTCCAAACAAAGTTAATTGCTTTTTAGCTTCTTGCTTGATAAAGTCTTTTTGGTTTTCCAGTTTTAAGACTTCTTGTTCTGCACGCTTTATAGCAACATCGTAAGGCAAAAGTATGTCGTAAATGGCTTTTAAGTCTACGTCGCTAGTAGGATTGCGTTTGTACTGCTCCCTAAAACTTTGCAATAATTCCTTTTTTTTCTCTTCTCTTTCGTTGATTGCGTTTTTTAAGTTTTCTTTTGCCTGATTTAAGTTTTCCTCGTAAGTTATTTCTACTTGTGTTTTACTTACAAAGTTTTCCATATTTAAAGGCTCAATAATAGGCACGTTCGCCTGTTCTCGTTGCTTCCAACGCTTCTCAATTTCTGCAAAAAAACTGCTTTGATTGTATTTTGTGAAACGCTTGTCTTTGACAAGGTATTCGTAAAGCTCGGTTTCGTGTGTATCTAACAAAGGCAAACGGGAGCGGACGTAACCTATCCAGCTTGCAATACGTTTCAAGGTTTCGGTGCTGTCGCTATCATCAGAATTTTGGGTAACCATTTGTAAGTCCTGAACAAGTTTGCCGTTGAAATTCAAGTGCGAAAGGTTCAAAATAAAACTTGCGTTTTTATCCTCATTTTGCCGTGCTTCTGCAATAATTTCTTTTTCAGGCACACCTTCGGAACGCAAATCTTGATAATACTTTGCTCTTTCTAAATAGCTTTCTTTGGTTGAAAGTGTATTTGATTTTTTGGCAATTTTTTGAGCCTCTGCAAGCGTACCTTCAAAAATTTTAGCAGGTATCGTATTAAATTGAGCATACCCCATAGCTGAAAGCCTTTTGAAAGCCTCCAAACGACTATGCCCACTCAAAACGTAATATTTGCCGTTTTCAGGCTTAATCCATAGGGTTATAGGGTCAAAATTTTGCCAAACAAATTTGCCATTTTGTACATCTGAAATAATATTATTCACGCTTCTTTCGCTGTACTCTTTTGAGCGTTGCTGAAATAGATTTGTGTCTGTAAAAATGTCAGTAATAGGAATTCGTACAACATCATACCCCCCTTGCTTCGTTCCTTCTTGTTCTTGCTTTTTATCTTGCTGTTTTTGTAGCAAATACAAACCTTTCAATACCTGCAAAGCAATCTCTTTCCGCCTGCCAGTAGCGTATTTAGCAAGTGTTTCGTAGGCTTGTATTTTTTTTGAAAGTATGTCTATTTGTCCCAACATTGTTTTGGCATATTTTTTGCTGTTTATTTTGAAGGGAAAGCCAAGCTCTAAGGTAGTGTAATTGGGTGCTTCCTGCTTGGAGGAGGTCAAAGCCCTTGCCTCAACGTAGAGGTGAAAACCGCTAATTAAATTAGCGGTATGAATTGTACCGATTTGGTGCGTTACACTACCCTCCCTAATTTTTTTTAGAATAGAATTTTTGCTTTTAAGATGTCCAGATACCATTCTAAAAAAACCAAGACTATCTTTTGCCACACTTACAAAATACAATACCCTCTCGGTATCTTCTAAAAATGTTTTTACAAACAATTCTCTAATGTTTCCATTTTGGTCTGTATGATTTATGATAATTAAAGGATTTTCAAAAGTAGGTTTAATTAGCCCGAAATATCTTTGTCTCTTTTTTTGAAAAATTTTGACAAATTGGCTGTAATTTACTTCTACTTTGCCGATAGGGGTTTCTACACTATTTCCTAACTCTTTGATAAAATTTTCGTAAGAAAATTGTACCAAGCGAAAAGGTTCTGCCAAATGAGTAAGCATTTGCAATAGCCTTTCCTCATCTTGGATAATAGCTCCTAAATCAATATGTGAGCTTGCCTGTATCATCACTAACTACATCTGAAATAGCGTTTCCGATAACCATACCGATAAAACCGCCTAAAAGCGTATAATAAAAGGTATCTTTCTTGCGGGCTTTGGCAATTTCGTATCCTGCTATTGTGCCTGCAATAGCACCCAAATTTGCTCCATATCTTTGCAAAAACCTTTTCACTGCTTTTCATCTAATTTGTAGATACCGTACAAAGCTAATCCTCCTAAAATTCCAAAGCCTAAACCTTTCAAAAGTAACCTTCGCCTTGCCCTTTTCCTTGCCCTTTCGTCTATAAGCGTATAGCTGAAAATATCACCATACAAACCTTGATGTTTTTGGCAAAGCAAATCAAACTCTGCAAAATCATTGTAGCTTGCAAAAACTTGGCAACCCGCACTCCATTGTCCTATATCAATACTTTTTTGGTTTTTTCTTGCTCCTACGTGTATATTGATACCATACAAACCTGTTGTTTCCCTGCCGTTGTAAAAATCAAGTATTGCGTCTCGGTTGTAATCCCTAAAAATGGTTAAGGGTTTTATTTGCACAAGTTCGTAAGGATACGGCAAGCGTGCTGTATAGCGTCTTTGAAAACTATGCAAATATTGTCCTTCTTTCAATATTGCACTCCCCAAAGCCTCCGCCTCGGCACTTATGGCGTTTTTTAGCCAATAAGTGCCTGGGTCTGTTGTAGCTTGATATTTTTTAAGTTGCCAATTCAGCCGTTCATCTTTCCAAAATACCACAATCAAATCGTCAAATTTGCCTGCTTGGGTGTTTTCGCTCCTTACACCCCAAATATTGAGTTCATAAGGACGCTTGAAAATTACCCATTTATTGCGTTTGGCAATATTTAAGAGTTGTTGTAGCATTAAACAGACAAAGGAATTTGAGCCGTTTCAAAATACTTTTTCTGCTTGTCGGTTAGCCTTTCGGCTGTTATTTTTCCTTCTTGCATTTCTTTGAGTGTTTTACGCAAATTGCGTAATTGCAAGTAGTTCAGCTTTTTCAAGTTTTCTTTGGCTTTGGTTTTGTCAGCTTCTACAAGCCTTGCGTTGTTTGCCTTTTCTTGGTCAGAAATAATCCCATCAATTTCTTTGTTTTTGAGGTATCTGTACCCAAAATAAGCACCAACACCCAAGCCAATAAGCAACACCCCCGCACCAATCAGAACCCCTGAACCCGTGCCGTTTAAGTTTTCGGCTTTTTTAGGAACGCCCGACAAACCTTTTCTTCTGCCCGCTCTTTCAGGGTCGTATTGATCTTTTAAATACAATTTTCTAAACATCGCCGTACATTCTCTTGATTGAGGGCGTGTTTTGCAATTCATTTTTTTTCTTGTTTTCCTTGGCATAATTTTTATATTTTAGCTTGAAACTTTATACTTATAGAAAATATATCCTGAAACTGAAAAAATTACAATTAAAGCTAATGCCGTTAAAATCTTTTGTTTGTTTCGCAAGAAAATAGAATTTTGAATTTTTTGCCCTTTGAGTTGTTGTAAGATATACAAAACCCTATTTTCAAGCACTTGTCCATAATAACTGCTCCCATTGAGGCTTGTGCCAAATTCTTTGTATTTACCTAATGCCAAACCTTCAAAAGCCCTTTTTAACAATCTTTCATCAGAAAACATTACCCGAATACTTCCAAAAGCGATTTTATCTTGCTTAAAAAGCTCGTCCAGTTCTGTATCGCTAAAAGTATCAAGAGCCAAACCCAAGCTACTAAAAACGATTTGATAATTCCTTTCCCAAGTAAGCTGTAAAAAGCCACGTCCTCTGTATCTATACCCGTAAGGCTTACTCTCAAAGTACGCTTTTGAACCATATTCGCTAATGCTTTCAAAACGCCCCCCAGTTTCCTGATACACCGCACAAAAAACGGCGATGAATTCTTCCAAAGAAAGAATACGAGGAGACCAAAGGGCAATATGATTAACAAAATGTTCATAACCGCTCACATTGATTTTGGTAGGAAATAAAGCAGGATTTGAAGGCTGGATTACTTCATTGAAAAAAGTTGCAAAACCTGCATTATTTACCCAAAAATTGCCTTTTACTTTCATATAAATTCAATTGCTTCTAATAATCCTGCAAGTCCTATTTTTTTCTTTTCTGCTTCAATTTCTTTCTCTCTTTGGCTCATAATTTCTTGTAAGCGTCTGATTTCAGAGGCGTTAGCGGTCGGATTTTTTTGCAGTTCAGCAAGTCGCTTTTTGTCTCTTTCTTGCAGACGCAAAAGCCCGTCTAACCAAGTGCGGTCAAGCGTCTGATTTATCACTTCTTGCTTACTTTGCCCACGCATAATTAAATTATAGGTGCTTTCCGAAATTTCGGTTGTGTTTAGATTGGGAAAGTGTTTGCGTAAAGCCTGCAAAGTTGCATTACCAAATTTGCCGTCTGCTACGAGTTTTTCTCCATAAAATTTATTCAAGGCTTCTTGCAAATTTTTGACTTCTTGACTAAAATCGTAAGGCGGTGCAGACTGATACCGCAAAGGAAAACGCCCTGAAACATTTGCACCCGTTGAAACTGCGTTTGATTGTGGCAATACGGGGGTTTGTTGAGCGGTTGCACTTGTAGCTGTTGCACTCGTGGCAGTAGCTACATCAAATTTACCAAGACTTTTTTTGGCAAACACTTTCTTTAAGCCCGTGTATTTATACACAAGATAAAGCAAAGAAACCCCTATCACGGCACCGCCCACCCACACAAGCCCCGTGTTTTTTTCGTAAAACTTTTGCCAACTTGTTTTTTGCTTTGCCATTAGCCACGAATAAATTTGCTTACCATAGAATTTTCAACGCCTGATAATATACCTTCCAAACCTTTCATATTAGCTTGCTGTAATAACTTCACAAAGTCGCTTTCGCTTACGGTGTCTTTTCCAAAATGTTGTCTTGTTATTCGCAAGGTAACATCACCGAAGTAACCTGTTGCGTTTGTGATTGCATAGCCTAATTTCCTGTATGCTTGTTGCAATGCCTTCACACGCAACCCCCCTTGTCCTTTTTGCAATGGAAATTCATCTTTTTGAGCCGTTACGCCCCCCCAGTATCTATCAGATGTAACAGGCGGAATAGTTACCCCTTGATTATCTGTGGGTTGAGGCAAAGAAACGTTTTGGCTGGGACTTGTACTTGTATTAGGATTTGTGCCAACTTGTGCCACCGCCCCTGCGTTGCCTTGTTCAAGTTTGATAACAATAGGCTCTTTGGGCGTGTCATTAGTTTTTTCTGTCTTTTGAACAAGACTATCAATGTATTTTTTGGCAATCCAGAAAGTGCCTCCAATGGCTACAATTCCCAAAGCATACAATACAATGCGTTCAGGTGTTACGAGAACGCCTTGCGGTGTCTTGGGTGTTTCTCCTAATGTTTTTTTGTGCTCATTTGTGGATCTTACTACTACTTTCATAAAAATAAAATTTGAGATTTATTTCAGTGATTTTGCGTAATTTTCAAGGTATTTACCGCAATTTTGCCCGTTTCTAAAACCTAATCTTACGTTCCATTCGTCCCAAATATCCTCCCAAAAATTGCCGTATTTGTTTTCGTACTTCTGTTTGACTTTTTCAAAAAAACTTTTGTCTGTGATTTTCTCAAATAGTTCTCCTAACCTTATACAACTATCTTTACTGAAAATGCCTACATCTATACCTTCTATGATTTTATGAATTTCGTCTGCATATTCTTCTGCTTTTTTGTCGTAGTCAGGCAACCCTATGGGTTTTTGATTTCGGTCTATGCGTTGCGGTTTAAGCTCTAAAATGTCTCTTATTGTTTGCAGTTCGTTTTGGTCTAAAAACTTTGCAAGCTCTTCGTTGAGGTTTTTACCTGTTAGTTTTTTGTATATGTCAATAAGTTTATTGTAGTCTTCTTGGGTTTTGATATACTTTTTAATAGTTTCAATCACAAGACTTTCATCACTATCAAGATAAAAAGGTTTTTCAGCTTCTTGTGCAATGATTTTAGCAACCGCCTCTAAACTGCCTTCTATGTGTGTTTTTTCCTCAATTTTCCGTATTTGCCTTTCTCTTTTGCTTTGTTTGAGCTTTCTTACTGCATACCAAATGCCAAGCCCCACAGCAACCATTAAAACACCTCCGCCGATAACAAACCATTTCAGTTGCCCTGTTTCAATGCTTTTCCCTACCCAACCTTTTTCGGTTTTTTGTTTTGTTGCCATTTACTTTGTAAATTTGGTTGCTATCTTCACAATGCTTGGATTACTATTTACAAGTTGAGCAAGTTTTTTGAGGTCTTTCAAGTCAATTTTGGAAAGAGCTTCAATTACTTCCTCGTCCAGCATATTGATTTTCTCTAATACCTGCTTTTTCTTTTCGCTTGTGGTGTATATTGCAAACATAGTCATACATTTATTAAGCGTTGTTTTCATTCAATATGAGCAATACTTGTTCTATTTTATCTTGCTTTCTTGCAAGCTCCAAAACTATTTCAAACAGAAGGTTTGTTTTGTCTTTTGCAATTTCTTGCAGTTGTTTTGCAATATTCAACAAAACTTCGTCCTCCTCACTTAATAGTGTTTCTGTTTGGTTTTCTTGTGGCAGTAGTCCCGACAGAACTTCCACAACTTTGGGTTGTTGGGCAATAAGTGGCAAAGCATTTTGCACGCCTAACATCAATTTATCAGCAAAGCTCGCTTGCTTTTGCAAAGGTTTTATTTGCTCCTCTAATTTATCTATGTTGTTTTCATAATCCTCAATAATCTTTTTTAGTTGCGTATTTCGTTCTTTTAGTTGTTCGTTTTCTTGTTTGAGGTTGGCAATTTCAAACTCCATTCGTATTTTTTGCAATTCGCCCTGCAAGTCTATTGTGGGCGTTCCTTGTAAGGCAGGGCTTTGCTCATTACCCTCTTTAACTAAATTAAAACTTTCCATTTTTTTGCCTTTCTCAAAAACATCTAAACGCAAATTGTTTTTGCTAATATACTTGTACTCAATAAGTTCCTTTTCTAATTGAGAAAAACTTATCATACCCGTCAAAGCTATTTCACCCTCAAAAATCTGAAAAGAGGAACGTCTGTTTTTTGTAAATTTTAATTCTTCCAGTAAAGACTTAATCCCCTTATCATTAAGCTGAAACTTTTTCTCTTTCATAGGCTTTTACTTTTACAATTTCGTTGTCTTCGTTTGTTAGCAATTCTACATTTACGCTTTGTTTGGGTTGTTTGCTTTCTCTTTCCAAGATAGTCAATAAATAGCCCCTTGCTACTTTGACAGGATTTGTTGAAAAAAACTCAAAATAACCCGTGTTAATGGTAAAAATTTGGTTGCTTACTATATGGTTAAAAGTGATAACTTCGCTATCGCTCACGTAACCCGCAGGAGTAGCTAAACTTTGATGTTCCTGTACAATAAAATACTCGTCATCATTGAAATAGCTGTCTTGGGTTACCTCGTGATAACGAAGCTCGTGTTTTGTACAACACTGCTTGTGTAATATGCTATTAACCAACGCCTCCAACATCTTTGTATACAATTTTTTGCAAAAGCAATTGGAAAAATGCCGTTCCTGAAATAATGTTTATATCGGCAAGGGCTGTTCCAGACACGTATTCGCCTTTATTGAGTTTTACAATACCAATCTTTTTTATTGCAGAGGTTGCTATAAAAAATCGCTCTGTAATAGTTCCGTGAGGCTGATACATTGAAGTAGCAAAACAATTGACTGCATTTAAGTTGAAAACCAAAGTTTCTTGCCTTCTAAAAAAATAATGCCTTACATTGTTTTTGATACGCACTGCAACACGAGTACGGCAATTACCTTGTATTGGCACAAACTGATACCAACCCTCTTCTTCTATTTTGAAACTAAACTTAAATTGCCTAATGCCTGTAAAAGGAGCTACTTCATAGGCTTTCGCTATGACAAATGTTTTTTCAACGGCTCTTTTTTCTTTGGCTCTGGCTTTCATCGGTCTAAAATCAAAAAGATTTGTACTCTGCGGGCGGTTGCTATCAAATCTCTAATTTTTATTTTTACCTCTTTCAAATCCATATTAGTTATTTCACAAGGCATATAATCTACATCAAAACCTTGCAAAATTCCTGAAAAAAGTCCCTTTGGCAACAAATCCACACTTTTTCCGTCAAAAGTTGCTTCTTCAATTGTAGAGGGTTCTCGGTAAAATTCGCTTACCACGCCTATTCCAACTATTCTGCTCCAACCTTTGTCAATCCGTATAGAGCTTTCTACTTCCTCGTTAGGAATACCTGTAAAAGTAAAGTTTAAGGCTTGTATCTTCTCAACTTTGTCAAAATGTTTCAACATATTTCAAAAGGTTAGATTTTGTAAAAAAGGGGGCTTTGCCCCCTTTTTTAGGAGCTTAGCGAGGTAGGGTAGCTGTTCCACGCAATTTAATCATTGCGATAGTGTTCGCAGGCACACCACTGGCGTCTTGGAACTCTAACGTTGCGGTAAGGACTTCATTGCCAAGCAAAAATTTGGGGTTGTCCAAGCGAATAACGTGTTCTTGGTTAGTCGCATACGCCAAATTTACTGCATAAAAGCTATTTACGGGCAAGTGGCGTGTGATGATACGATTGTTGCAAGAAATATTCAAAAAAGCATTTCTCAAACTTGGAAAAGTTGAAACACTTTGAAAGTCTGCATTCAAAATAGCGGCATCCGTCAAAGGAGCTGTAAAGTTAGCCGCAAGCAAACCAATTTCGCTAACAATCATATTGAAGTCTTTTTCGGTGCGTCCGTTGTTTAGCGTGTGAATACCAGCTTTATACACTTGGTCGCTTGTAAAGAAATCCACGCTCCGCTTACCTGCACCCGCAGGAATTTCTACGACACTAATAATTTCGTAATCTACTGCCTGCAGTTCGCCTTTTTTGATTTTTTCTACTACGCCTTTTTCTAATCGGTCGGAATACTTAAAAAAATCCTCGCGACTGCCACGACTTGCCGTTCTTTGGTTTTCTGCAATCTTGGTAACCCCTGCGGCAATAAGACTAAAAATTTGCTTATCGTCCAGTTTGTCAGCCATTTGAACAATGCCAGCCAAGCCAGCCATTAGTCCTTGTTCGTTTTTTTCTTCAATCATAGTTTTTCAAGTTTGATTTTTAAGTTTTTATGTTTGATTGGTTTTAGGTTGCTGTTCTTTGGGTGTTTGTGGTTCTTTGGCTTCTCTTTTAAGTAAAATCCAAGCCAATACGCCCACTCCTGCGGTAATTAAAAAAATCTCTAACCAGTTGATTTTTCTATTCCTTTCCGTGCCATCGGTTTTTACGGGCAATTGCGTTCTGCTACTTTTAGATACTATTTCAGATTGAGCCGAAACGTCTGTTTGTTTTTTGATAGAAACGTCCGTAATACTCGTGTTTTTAGGCTTATCATCGGTTAAAGGCTTTGTAGTAGGCTTACTATCGGTCAAAGGTTCTACCGTAAGGGCATATGCAGGCTTGCTTTCTGCAGGCTTGCTTTCTGTTTGAGCAAATGCGTCTGCTTTTTGTATTTCTTGCACAATTTCAGAAGCAAAAGTATCAATGGGTTGGATACTTAAAACAACCTCGTTTCCGTAATTGTCATTAACATTTAACACCCTCATACGCTCTTTTTGTTTTTGCGTTTAGCTTTTTTTACACCACTTAAAACGCCGTCAATTTCTTTACTCTTTCGTGTAGAATAAATAATGCCCGCAAGTAATCCTGTCAGTATCAATCCTGTTCCTAAAAGAATAATCGTTTTGTTTTTTTGCCAAAAACTTGGCTTTTGTTCTTGCTCTTTCTTTTCGGTGGCAAGCTCTTTCTTTTCGGTGGGTTGATTTTGCAAAGCAAAATCAGGTGTAGAAACAGGCGTATTTTGAATAAATGTACTTGGGGGTGTCTGTTCTAATCTTTGTCTATGCGTTTCTGTGAGTAAGTGCGGTTTTTCTTGGGAAATAATTTTTAGTTGCCAATCTTGCACATCATCAGGAATAGCAAAACTTTCACTTCTTACCCAATTTGTAAATTTATCAGGGTCGTTTTTTACTTGCTCAATCAGGGATTTTATATTTCCCGAACTCAATATTTTCAAAAATCCCAAACTACTGCTTGGTTCTTTGGGTTTTGCATTGAGTTCAGCAATATAATTTTGCAAATCAGCAGGTAAATCGCCCTCAAACAAGTTTTCAAAAGTTTCAGAGCTTTCAGTGTCTATCCCTTGTAAGTATTCCAGTTGCATAATTACTCTTTTGATGTTTTTTTACGAAAGGCAAACAAGCCCAAGCCAATCAAAGCCACAGCTCCTAAACCCAAGCCCACCCATAACATTGTATTACTTTTTTTCGTATCGCTTGTAGTTTTTGGGCTGGGTTCTGTTTTAATTTCTGTATTAACACCACTACTGCTTTTTTGAACACTTTGCGTTTCTTGTGCTTTTTGTTGCCTTTTAGCTTCAATTTCTTGTGCTTTTTGTTGCCTTTTAGCTTCAATTTGTCGCTCTAAATCTGCTTTACGTCTTTGGAAATTCGCTTCATCTTGTTGAGCTTGCTCCTGCAGTTGTTTAATTTGCCTTTCAACACCAGCTTTAAGGCTTTCAAACTCTGCTTGCACGGCTTTCAGTTCGTTTTCAGCTTTTTCTTTACGAACTGCGTGAGCAGCAAATATATCTCTCAAAAAACCCAAGTTTTGCTCTTGGTCTAATCCGTTTAGCTCTAATTCCAATGCGTCCCTTGTCATAACTAAATGGAGTTTAGTATTTGTGTAAGTTGGTTTAGTTCGTTTTCATAGTTTTGACGGGCTTGTGCTACCATTGCTCGCATTTGCTCAATTTCTTGTGGCACTTGCGTTTTGAGGGTTTGCAGTTTGCCTTTGGCTTCGGCAAGCACTCTTTCAGCCTCATCGGCGGCTTCTTTGTTCTTGCCTATGCCTAAAATTTTTCCAACATTTTGCACTACATTTCCAACTGCTCCTCCTACATTCTGTAAAATGCCACTGCCTTTGCTTAAAATACTTGCCAAGGCTCCACTTTTGGCAATTCCTGCCCCTACGGCTAAAACAGGTAGTACGCCTATTTCTCCATTCAAAAACTCATCATCAGGCACATAATCGTACCCTTTGCGGTCTTCGGTGATAAATCCTAAATCTTTTTTTAATTCCATAATCCAAAAATCTTTTTTTTCTATGTATGGGTGTTCTTTATTGAACTCGTCTAAAACGCAATCTATCACAAGATAACGCCCCTCGTAAGGTACTATCGGATAAACGTGCTGAAAACCTACATCTTTATCATATTTAGCAATCCGAAAAGCATTCGGAATTTTCAAATTACACAAGATAGAACAAATAAATACGGTGTAACAATCGCAATCTACGCCTTGATGTCTATCTTGCCACGTTCTTAATGCAGTACGAACTTGCTCTTTACCTTTTTCGTCTTTGTTGTAGTTGATATGTCTATAAACAAAGTTCCAAATGTTTTGGCAAGTTTCGTAAGTGTTTGCTCCTTTCAGTACTTTACTAATCGCTTTGGTTTGCGGTACGCTTTCTTGGATTACCTTTTTCATTAGTTTTATGGTATCGGAAAGCTCCGCCCACATTCTTATTATTTTCGTTGTACCTAATGCAGTGTCAAAAAAAATATCGTATTCTTTGCCGTCTGCAATATTTCGTTTGAATTTGGCTTCCATTTTCTTAAAATATTGCTGTAAGCCAAGGCACTATTTTACTTGTATCTATGCTATGCGTTTGCTTATCGGTTATAGGCAAACGCATATTAAAGAGCTTTTGCAAGGTTACATTGAACATCGTTTCTGTGATGATTTCAATTTTACCTTTGCGTGCTTCTTGTAAAAGCAAAGGCAAGTTTCTCCAATTCACATTGATACTAATTCTATCAAGCGAAACCGACCCTGTACTCGGAATAGTGTAAAACTGATTGCGAGGATTACTACTACCTATTGAAGTGGTTTTTCCATCGGATTTTTTTAGTAAAAGATTTACGAAAGGGTGTGAAATTTCAAAACTAAAACGAGTGGGGTTTTTAATAACAGGGTCGGAATGAATTTGCAAACCTTCAAGCGAAGCGTCTGCGTTTAGGTTGGTGTCAATTTGTATATTGCTTGCGGCACGTTTGAGAGCAAGCAAGTATGAACCCCAACCAATAGCCCCCAAAGCTGTAAATAAAGTTGCTATTTTAATCGTTCCGTCCTTCACAAATGTACTATTTTGGAAATAAAATTTGAGTAATAAGCTCACTACAAAGGTAAAAAAGCCCGCTTTCAAGGTCAATAGGGGGTAACAATAAGGAACTTAAAGTTCTGTTTTGGTGTGATTTGGTATAATTTGGTGCAATTTGGTGCTTTATTAAAAAAGGGTGTTTCTTTTTGGTGCAATAAAGTGTAATTTGTTGCGATTTGGTGCAAAAATGGCTTGTATAACTTATCTAATTTTGATATTTTTGCTCAAAATTCAGTATTTATGATAACAAAAAGCGAATTTTGTGAAAAAATCAGAATTAGCAAAACAACTTTAAGAAGGAAAATGAACGGACTTTTCTCACGACAAACCAAACATCTCAAGAAATGCAAGCTCCTCTCACCAGAAGACACCGAATACATACTCAAAAAATTAGGATATGAGGAAAATTTAGCAAAAGAAATCACTTACGACTTGTTTAATATTCAAAAAAGAAAACAAGCAAAGGTATGTACATAGAAAATAGTGTTTTTTGTCTAAAAATATCAAAACATAACGTAAAAACTTATCTTCAATATGTAAGTCCCAAAAGACATAAGTCCTTGAATTACACTCTTAAAAGCAATTTTATTTCGCTTGCTAAAAAATCTAATTCAGTATTTTCAAGTACAATTGCCAATGCTATTGCCTCGCTGTAACGTATCGTTATTTTTTTCTTATGCTCAAAACT
>JANWZC010000289.1 GCA_025054975.1 Raineya sp. | reverse complement strand
CCAAAAGCGGAATATAAGTAGGCAAAAAATGCGATTGAAAGCCTCCCAGCAGTGTAAAAAGTTCTCCAATAAAACCTGAAAATAGTGGCAAACCCAAAGAAGCAAAAAAAGTTAGAGTTACTATGACACTATACGCAGGCATGAGCTTGAAAAGCCCACTGAAATCATCAATGTTACGGCTATGGGCTTGGTCGTACAGAATGCCTACAATCAGGAACAAAAGAGCCGAAAGCAAACCATGACTAAACATCTGAAAAATAGCACCATTCAAACCTTCGGTAGTGAGCGAAGCTATGCCTATCAGCACAAAACCCATATGCGAAACCGAAGAATATGCTACCATTTTTTTGAGGTCTTGTTGAGCAAGAGCATTCAAAGCACCATACAAAATGGCTATCATGCCCAAAAAACCCATAACTTGCGAACTTTGGACGGCAATTTCAGGAAAAATAGGATAAGCCACTCGTAAAATGCCATACCCCCCTATTTTGAGCAAAATACCCGCCAATATTACCGAAATAGGTGTGGGAGCTTCTACGTGGGCATCAGGTAACCACGTATGAAAAGGCACAGCAGGCAATTTTATGAGAAAACCTATTACAATCAGCCAAAATACCCAAAAACGATAACTTTCACCCCAAAGCAAATCTTTACTTTGTAAGGCAAGATAACTTTCAGCAAGGAAATTGTCTTTTTTTGCCATTGCCAGCAAGTTGAACGTATGACTTTCACCCTCTTTCACCGAAAGATACAAAGCAATCATTGCTACAAGTATCAGAATTGAACCTACAAGAGTGTAAAGAAAAAACTTAATAGACGCATATTCACGTCTTTTGCCTCCCCAAATTCCTATTAGAAAATACATCGGCAAAAGCATGAACTCAAAAAACACAAAAAACAAAAAGAAATCCAAAGCACAAAAAGTTCCCATAATTGCCGTTGCAAGAAGCAAGTACAAGGCAAAATAACTTTTTATTCTTTGCTCAATGCTCCACGAAGCCCAAGCCCCCAGCCAAAGTACGATTGCCGCAAGCAATAACAAACTCACGTTCAAGCCGTCAATACCCAAGAAATAATCAATTTTGAGTTTCCAGCTTCCCCAATCTAATTTTATCCATTCGTATTTTTCTGCAAACCAAAGCGTTTGAGAAAAATCTTTTGGCAAAAAGAAATAAATCCAAATGGCTAACAACAAAATCAAGGTTACAGCAAACAAATTGATGATTTTGGCAAAGTGAAGATATTTTTGAGGTAGAAATAGAACTATCAGAAAAGCCACCAAAGGCACAATTAGCAAAGCACTTAACCACATAGCGGTTTAGAGGTCAGAGGGTTTTGGAATTTGGGATTTTCAAAGAAATCTGTTTTTCTGAAAATCCAATTTTTCGGCTTGAAATTACAAAGAAAAAAATCTTACTCCAAAACTACTTTGACCTGCTTCTGAAAATGCGTACTACGAATATGCAGTAAATACACACCTTTGGGCAAATTTTTGGTGAAAATGTTGAAATTTGCTTTTCCTTGCGAGTTACCTTCTAAGAGTAGTTTTCCTTGTGCGTTGTAGAATTGAATTTGGGCAGAAACAGGTTGAGTGAATTGAATTTCAATACTTTCGCAAGCAGGATTAGGAAAAACTTGAAAATCTGAATTGCTTTCTAATGCAGTTACCGAAGGAGGATTGCTCCCACTACTACTACCGCAAACTCTATCTAATTCTTTCTTGACAGCCTGAAAAATATCATGTTCTACCGCATAGAAAGCGGATTGCGAGGTAGTAGCGTAAGGTGTTTCCGAGCCATTGGTAATAAAAACAACTACTTCTTTGGTAGAGGCATTGAAATACCAGTCGCTAATCAGTCCGTAGGCTTCGCCTGCGTGTCCGAGCATTTTTTTACCTAAAACTACATCGCAACGAGTGCGATTGGTAATGCTATGAAGCCCCAAAGTCCATTCATTGAAAAGACAATAATAGTTGTTGCCATTTGTGCCGTTGAAAGTCCATTGAGGTTCGGACATAACATTCACAGTAGAGGCATTGAGAATGCGAATATTGTTGTAAATGCCTTTGTTTATCATCAAGAGAGCTAAAATAGCTAAATCTTTCGCAGAGATGCGAAGCCCGCCTTGTGGAGCGAAAATAAATCCATTGTT
>JANWZC010000288.1 GCA_025054975.1 Raineya sp. | reverse complement strand
ACGATATGAATGCAATTTGTAGCATTGCCTCTGCTGATTCTACCATTTTTGCTACTTCTCTGAATAATCTTCTGCGAAAATTTAAGAAGCTAAAAGCCCTTTCCACTTGCCACCTGTTTTTTTCAGGGATAAATCCTTTTTGACCTTCTGGTTTTTGCTGCAATTTCCACCTCCCAACCATACACCTGCTCAACGTGTGTAATCAAAGTGCCTTTGTAGCCATTATCAGCGGCTATCTTTTGCAATCTTGGTACTTTGCCTGATAACTGCTCAAGGGCTGCTATACCCGCTTGACTATCAGAAATATTTGCCGCCACTACCTTAATGGCAAAAGGTAGCCCCAACTTATCTACTAAAAATATCCGTTTCCGTCTCTCAATTTTTTTGTTACCATCCACCCCCACTTCTTGACTTACAAACTGAACAGATTTTACACTCTGAAATCAATAGCTAATAAATAAACTTGGACTTGCCTCCTTACCTTGCTTTATGCGTATATCTACCACCAGACTATCCAAGATTTATTCCCAAATACCTCGCCTTTTGAATTGTCTAAAATGGTAGTAGTCCGTTTGCCGAGCGATATCTCGGTAGGTCAAATTTCGCCACTGAACGCCCGTATAGTTCAGATACAATGTCGCTTCAACAATATCTCGCAAAGAATGCTTAGATTTTCTACGCTTACCAATGATTTTTTCTATATATTGCCATTGAGAATCGTTTAAGAAAGTGAATTTTGCTCGCATATTCTTACTTACTGTTTTTGGTAAAACAATAAGATAAGCAATCCTTCTCAAAATACAGAATTTATCCTTCGCAAAACATTATCTAAAGGCAAACCGGTGGTGTTTCTAATTGTATGATAATTTTGTAAAAAAGGCAAAAGGGCATAATTTTGCGATTATGTACGAAATAATCCAAAATTTAAGATGCTCTCATTGCCTTGACGTAAAGGTAGTGAAAAACGGCAAGAAATCCAATGGTCAGCAAAACTACGAGTGTAAATCTTGTGGAAAGCAGTTCCAAGCCCAGTATTTCTATAACGCTTCTAACCCTGCTATTCAGGAACTTGTGAAACGTATGTTACTACGAGGTAGTGGCATTAGAGACATCGCAAAGGTACTTTTAGTAAGTGTGGGTGCTGTATTGCGACTCATTGTGAGGTGGGGCAAAGAGATGCAGGTAAAACCTCGCAAAAAACATTACAAAAGAGTACAGATAGATGAGCTTTGGAGTTTTGTAGGAAAAAAAGAAAAGAAAGTGTGGATATGGTATGCGTATTGCAGTGAAAGCAAAGAGATATTGGCTATTACTATGGGAAAGCGGGGTAAAAATAGAGTCAGAGATTTGCTCAAAAGGTTACGAGGCATTAGCATAGATTTTTTTGCTACGGATGGTTGGAAGGGTTTTGCGGATTTGTTGCCCTACGTTTAACATCTTGTGGGATATACCAAAGGCATAGAGGGCAGACATTCTTGGTTCAGAAGGAGGGTGAGTAGATTATTCAGGCGTGCCACCACTTTTTCTAAAAAAGTCATTTATCACTGGTATCACCTTAAAATAATACTCTGGACTAACCTGAATAAGCTATCATACATTTGAAAACACCACCTGAAAAGTACAAGCCAAATTTAATCATTTCTTCAATTACTCTAAATCTTTTTCTTAAATAATTGTTTATCAAAATCTTAACTAATAACTCATGTTATTTTAGATAGTCACATATTTTTCCCACTAAGCTGGCAAAATTTCCGATTCCATCAATATTCTCAAAATTATTCAATACATAAATACCTCCACCTAATTTTACATCATCTAGAATTAGTTGTACTTCTGTAGTTTTAACGGTTTCTCTTTTTTTACCTTTTTTGGTATATTTTGCAAAATCTTTGTTTTTTGCCCAATCTAACGTAACAAAAGCGTATTTCAGTGAGATATTTTGTTTTGTAAATATAACTTCATACTTGTTTTTGCCATATTTGGCGTCAAGTACATCACTATCCATCAGAAATAAGTGCGATAAAAATTGACCTATTCTCTCCCTGGTTGTACCTTTTGCAGAAAGAATAAAAACCTTCCGACTATTTGCAAAACTTTCTTTATTGTAGATAATAATATCGCTATCAAAATATTTAACTTGTCCAGTACCACTGCGTTTGATACATAGTGAGTTAACTACGTTT
>JANWZC010000287.1 GCA_025054975.1 Raineya sp. | reverse complement strand
CCCATATTTTTCGTGAACTAAATTCTAATAAATTATGAAAAAACAAAGTAATCATCAAGCGGACATCAAGAATCCCAACAAGGGGACAAAAGGTACTAACATTACCTACGACAAGGCACAAGGCAATCGCGGCAAACAACTGAACCCAAACTGGAAAAAAAGTAAGTAATTTATGCTTACAACACAACTTTTGCGTGAGAGGTTTCTCTCCAAAATTTTGGAGAGAGCCTCTCAAAAAGAACGAGAACAAAAAATTGGAACACTTATTTTACAAAAGGTTGCTCTGGGCAATATAGAGTATAAGCATTGCCAAAAACTCGCTGAACTTATGGATTGGGAAGCAAACAGCATAGCTCGGCTTTTTGGTATCAATGAGTCTTTTCCTGCCACAAAAATGCTCAATCCCCACTCCGAAAATAAAATCTTACAATTTTTGGGTGAAAAGAATATGCAAAGTTTAGAGAAAAAACTCATCCTTGAAGTTGCTATCAACGAAATTGAAAGATTGCTACAAAGTATGAAGTAAATTTTTCAATACACTTTTTTAGCTTTGAATAAACGAGGGCGGATGCCGAAAAGCCCACATAAAAGAGTAGGCAAAACCTAAACTCATGATATTTATGAAAAAAAATGCTTTTGTTTTGCTTTTTTTAGTGCTAGCAAACTTTGCTGTAGCACAAACCACGTGGCAATGGAAACAACACAATCTTAAATTTTCATTGCCTAATGGGTTCAAAGTGAAAAATAACACTGCTAATCATTTTCAAGCCAAAGGAGTAGGGGTAGAGTTTGATATTTTTGTTTGGCAAGACCGAAAGGTTACAGCTAAAAATATGAAAGATGCTCTTATAGTTTTAGCAGATACTTATATTGACCATATTAGTCAGTATGGCGAACATGACCTTGATGATTTTGAAGGAGCTTATGTAATTGGTGATTATCAAGGCAAAAAAACGATTTTCTTTGGCTTCATTGATAAGCGAGGTGGTACTAACTTTTTTGCGGAAGTAATTTTTGATGAAGACGATGAAGATGCTTTGCAAGATGCTTTTCATATCGTAGATAGCATAGATAGAATTGATTAACCTTACTCCTGTTTTTGTGAAACCTTAAAAATTTAATTTATGATGAAAAAGACTATTTTTCCATTGTTCTGTTGCTTAATGCTTTTAGCCTGCGGACAAAAAAGTGAAAAAGGAGCTTGGGCTGAAAAAGATAAAGCAGACTTCAAAAAAGGTTGTTTGCAGAGCTATGATGAAAAAGGCAGTAAAGATGAGTTTTTCAAAACTATGGGCATTACCAAAGATGAATTTGTAAAAGTATGCGATTGTAGTATTCAGAAACTCGAAGCTATGTACGCACCCCAAGACATCATCAAAGGGGATAAACTTTCTGATGATGCCCAAAAACTTGTTGATAAATGTTTTATGGAAAATTTTGTAGGCGAAAAAGGGGCGTGGAAACCTAAATTCAAAGAAGTAGTGAGCAAACAAATGGAAGAACTAACCGTTAAAAAAGCTCATTCAGACGAAGAGAAAGCCGTTTTACAAACATTAGGGCAATGTATGGTGGAAAAAATAGAAAAAGAGTTTGAAATTGCTGACTTAATGAGTAAATCGGTTTCTCAAGTCTCTAACGAAAAATTGAAGGGAATTGCCGAAAATTGTGCCGTAGAACTCAAATTAGGAATGGATATTTTGGGTGTAGTATTTGAAAAAGCCGCTCAGGAGCAACCATAAGAAAAAACATTACAAAACTATTCAATCTAAAAAGTCCACAAAAAAGTGGGCTTTTTACTTTTATACTCAACTAACAGAGATTTTGATTTTTTATAAATTGTAACTTACTAAAAATCAAATTTTTATATTTGTAAAATTTACAAAACCACTTTTTGTTTAGTATAATCTCGTGAAGACTAAGTGGATTGCTACAAGGTATGAAGTAAAAAATTTCTCCAAAACTCATGTTTTTCGTGAACTAAATTCTAATAATATGAAAAAACAAAGTAATCATCAAGCTGACATCAAGAATCCTAACAAGGGGACAAAAGGTACTAACATTACCTACGACGAGGCACAAGGCAATCGCAACAAACAAATGAACCCAAATACTTAGGAAGCAAAAGGTTTTGTAGTAAAAATTAGGAAATTTCTAAAAATAGTACAATATTTGCGAAAGTTCAAAAGAAA
>JANWZC010000286.1 GCA_025054975.1 Raineya sp. | reverse complement strand
TGGTGGGCTGCATAAAGTTTATGGAATAGAGCCTGACATGGCGATTTTTGGAAAAGCTCTAGGAAATGGTTATGCGATTACTGCTGTCGTAGGAAGACGAGCAGTTATGGAAGTGGCGCAGGATACATTTATTAGTAGTACATTCTGGACCGAGCGGATTGGGCCAGCAGCTGCACTGAAAACATTGGAAGTGATGGAGAAGTTAAAGTCATGGGAATTGATTACTGAAACTGGACAGTTTATAAAAAAGAGGTGGAAAGAGATAGCAGATAAATATGGCGTAGAGATTGACATTTGGGGGCTTCCAGCTTTGTGTGGGTTCACAATACATAGTAAAAATGCACTAGCTTATAAGACCTTGATTACTCAGGAAATGTTGAAAAAAGGGTATTTGGCTGGAAATTCTGTATATGTGTGCATAGAGCATACGAAAGAAGTACTGGAAGGATATTTTGAGAGTTTAGAGCCAGTTTTTGCGCTTATAAGAGAATGCGAAGAGGGAAGAGAGGTAAATTCTTTGCTTGAGAGCACCGTATGTCAATCTGGGTTTAAAAGATTGAATTAGCTTAAACGACAACAACAAAAAATAAAGATAAAAATGGAAAATGCACGGAAAAAAGTCATAGAGCTATGGTCTGGAGAATTTGGGAATGCCTACACAGACCGAAATATAATTGAAAGCCTTGATGCATGGAACAACAGCTATAAAGAGCGACTTGGTATCTCACGACTTGAGATTTTTCGTGAATTTCTAAATGAAATACCAAGAGATGCAAAGATTTTAGAAGTAGGCTGCAATGTTGGTTACCAGTTGATGGGATTGAAGCAGTTAGGGTTCAGGAAGCTGTACGGCATAGATATCAATTCCTCTGCACTGAGAATAGCAAAAAAAATGGATGCAGAGATAGATTATTTATGTGGAGATGTGTTTGATATACCATTCAAGGATGCGTATTTTGATGTTGTAATATTTAGCGGGCTTCTTGTATTGCTGCCACCAGAAACTTTAGATGATGCTTTGAGTGAGATTGTAAGATGTACAAAGAAATTCATATTTGGTCACGAATATTACGCCGATCAGGTTACTCCGATACATTATCGTGGACACTACATATGGAAGTTAAATTTTGTAGAAAAGTTTCTTTCTCTCTTTTCAGATATTAGGATAGTAAAAGAGAAGCGATATTCTTATCTAACCGAAAAGGAGAAAGGAAACATTGATACCGTGTTTCTATTATGGCGGGCTGATGATGCAAATGTTTGAAAATCAGTGAGATGAATTTTTGGGGTAAAATACTGTATATATTAGCACTAATTGCATCAATTAAGACTTGTGGCACTCAGCTCGGTGATGTGGTAATCGTATTGCCTCAGGTTATGATGGCAAGTGCTTTGACATCGCTTGTTTATGGGGCTGTGCCTATTTCTACCAATATTGACGAAGAGAAATTTTGGCTTATGCCCAAAAAGCATATAAGTCCGTATTAGCCTATAAAACGAAGATATTTTGTTCATCCCTTAAAAAGTACATAATCATTTGGTTATCAAAAAAATATTTTTATACTATAAAGCAAATGTTTTTGTAGAGGAAATTAGGAAAATTCTAAAAATAGTACAATAACGTAAAAATTCAATATATGACAAAAATGCTTTTGATAGAAGGACTATGCTTGGATTGGGTGAATTAAGTACAAAAAAATTTTGGGTTATATCTATTGAGGATTTGATTATTGCCAAAATCAGATGGATACAAAACTTAGTAAGTGAAAGGCAATTAGAGGATATACAGAATTTATTACTCAATTCAATGGTGAATAGAAACTACCTGAAGTATTGGATAAAAGAACTTTCTCTAAATACTTACCAAATCAAACTCTAAAATTATGCAAGATACCCCTGAACATATTCGTCAAAAGCAATTTGAAATCATTGCCCAGAAAAGCAATGCTGAAAAACTAAAAATGACTATGGAAATGATAGAATTGAGTTTGCAAATGGCTTATGATTTAATCAAACGACAAAACCCTCATTTCTCCCATAGAGAAATTATTGCTCATCGTTTTGAAATGCTCTACAAAGATTGCTTCAACGAAGAGGAGTTACAAAGAATAAAAAAGTTTCTATTATCAGTGGAATAGTAATACGGAGAGAGTATGTCAAATATAGTTTTACGAGTAGAAAATCTTTGGAAGCAGTATCGTCTGGGGATTACGGGGGCAAGTTCTCT
>JANWZC010000285.1 GCA_025054975.1 Raineya sp. | reverse complement strand
AGTTTTAATTAGACACAAGACATTAGACACAAGACATTAGACACAAGACACAAGACGCAAGACAAGAGATATTTTGGCAATGTTTGAAGACCTGTTACGTCCTCACATTTTGAAATTAGAGCCATATTCTTCGGCTCGCGATGAATATAGTGGTGAAGAAGGCATCTTTTTAGATGCTAATGAAAATCCTATTGGTTCGGTTACGGCGGCTATGTATAACCGCTATCCTGACCCCTATCAAAAGAAAATCAAGGAGAAATTAGCAGTTATCAAAGGTGTAAAGCCTGAAAATATCTTTTTGGGTAATGGGAGCGATGAAGCCATTGACTTACTTATTCGGGCATTTTGTGAGCCTTACAAGGAAAATATCCTGATTATGCCTCCCACGTATGGTATGTATGAAGTAAGTGCGAATGTCAATGCAGTTGGTGTAGTGAAAGTACCTCTAAATTCTGATTTTCAGATAAATATAGAAGCTATCCAAAAAGCTATTACTCCTCAAACAAAAATTATTTTCATCTGCTCGCCCAATAATCCAAGTGGAAATTTACTTTCTGAAAAGGCTATTACAGAGATTTTGGAGAATTTTCAAGGTATCACCCTCCTTGATGAAGCCTATATTGATTTTTGTCCGCAGGCTACTTGGCTTCATAAACTTGAAAAATATCCTCGTTTGGTGGTTATTCAGACTTTTTCTAAGGCTTGGGGACTAGCGGCTTTGCGGCTTGGAATGGCTTTTGCCCACCCCGAAATTATTGCAGTCCTAAACAAAATTAAGCCTCCTTACAACATCAGTAAAATTACCCAAGACTTAGTTTTAGATAGCTTGCAATACGAACGTTTCAAAAATGAAATGGTTTCCAAGATTTTGGAGCAAAGGAAAGTTTTGGAAACTCAACTTGCTAAATTGCCTTTCGTAGAGAAAGTTTATCCCTCCGATGCAAATTTCTTACTTGTGAAAATGCAAAATGCTCAATCCATTTTTGAATATTTACTTTCACAGAAAATCATTGTTCGCAATCGCGTGAAAATAATAGCAGGTTGTTTGCGTATCAGCGTGGGAACAAAAGAAGAGAACCAAATTTTGTTAGAAAAATTGCGGCAGTGGTAGTTGGATAACCTAAAAATTTGCTTTCTATTTTATATACTGAATGAGAAGTGGTTTTGAGGAGAATAATTATCAAAACCACTTTTTTAGTCGTTAAGCAAAGCCGAACTGAAAAAGTGGTACAGAAGCAAATTTTTTGAGATATAGCCCATTTGTAGCGTCAATTTTAGATTGTAACCTGCACCTTTTTTACTGAATGTAAAGTGGTTTTGAAGAGAGTATATCAAAACCATTCTCATGGGTGGTTGAGCGAAAGCCGAAACGCCAAAAGAATGTTATAAAACCAAATTTCTTTGATTATAGTACTTTCTTTGTCTTAAAAATCTTTTATTTCCAATATAACTTACAATTTTTTAACCCTAAATATGTTGTGTTTTCAAAATTTAATTTTGAAAAAATGAAAAATAACAAAATTTATTACATGTTCTTGTAAATCGCTGTTACCTTTTTTGTAACTTTGGTATTAAGGCATGATAAAGTCCAAGTAAAAACTCAAAACTATATGAAAAAGACTTACAGGAATTGGCTTCTAGTAGCAGGGATTATCGGATTTGCTGATACTCTCAATGCTCAAATGGTGGTAACCAGTGGGACAACTATGAACATCACTGCTGGCACTACCGTGAATGTAACTGCTCTGAACCTACAAAACAATGCAGGTGCCACTATCAACCATAGTGGCACTATCATTATGGCGGGTAATGCCACAGGTAGAGATATTATCAACAATGGCACTTTCAACGGAAGTACAGGTACTATCCAAATGACAGGTACTACCGAACAACAAATACAAGGTAGTTCAGTAGTGGATATTGGTGCTTTCATTATCAATAATGGTGGCAATGGCGTAAGTGTAACCAACACAGGCTCTTTACGCATACATTCTGCTTTGAACTTAACGAATGGCAGACTTTTCACCGCTGACAACAGCCCTGTACGTTTTACAACAACCGCCTCCAATCCTACCGAAACAGATGCTAATCATATTCGTGGTACGGCTATTATGGAAACAAGAGCAGTGAACGCAGGAGCATTTCCTACATTTTTGATGTTTTCTATGTTAGCAGGTGGAGATGTGGGTAATTTAACGCTTACTCGTCGCTCGGGTAATGGTGCAGCAACTAG
>JANWZC010000284.1 GCA_025054975.1 Raineya sp. | reverse complement strand
CAATAGTTTCAAGCGTGAGATTTTCATTGCCCTTGCAAATTTTATTGATTTGTTGGGGAGAGACGTTCATTTTATCGGCAAGGTCTTTTTGAGTCCAGCCTTTTTGGTCTAATGTATGCAAAATACGCAAAGCAATTTTTTGTGAAAGGCGTATCCAGTCTGCATTTTGCATACGCCATTCTTGGTCTGCCATCCAAGAGGTATCTTTTTTAGCAATTTTGTTAAGGATTTCAATTTTTTCTTCTCTGGTTTTCATATCTCTATGTTTATTCGTACAACGATTGTTCAATAAGATAATTTCTTAAACATTCAATTTTGATGAGTTCTTTGGTTAAATCTGTGTCTTCTTGCATAGTTTTTACAAGTTTTATGCCACCTCCCGAAATCACATATAAATTCTTATCTACTCTGACGGCATAAATACGGAAAAAATATTCTTTATACTTACTTTTTTGGAAATCTGTAATAGCAAATTCGTTATCATTCAAAGGTCTAAAAATAGCGTCTAAATCTAATTTAGTTTTTCCTTGTGCAGTTTTCAAAATTCGATTGAATAAACCTTCACTTTCTTCCAAAACTTTACTTTGACCTTCCTCCAAAGAAATATGAAAGTATCTCAAACTTGTTGTTCTTTGTTCAAAGTAATTTTTGACAAATTCCGCATCTTGCCAGTTTCGGCGTAATTTTTCAAACTCATTCAATTCTTCTCCAAATTGTGCTGCATACAAACTTCCTTCTACCACTGCAAAGATATCAACAATTTTCATAAAAATCAACTTATAGGTTTATTTTTTTTGAAAAAAATTTTTTCGGCTTTTCAAAGTAAGCAAAAAATCAATGAAATACAAGTTTTTTGATTTTTGTAGGGAAAATTTGGCTTTTCGCTGAAAACTTTCTATCTTTGCACCCAAATTCAGGTATCACTTAAATTTTACAATCAATATGGCAATTTCCGCACAAGACGTTAATAAACTTCGTCAGATGACAGGTATGGGTATGATGGATTGCAAACAAGCCCTCACCGAAGCCAATGGTGATTTTGAAAAAGCCATTGAATTTTTACGCAAGAAAGGTGAAAAAATCTCCGCCAAACGTGCCGATAACGAAACCAAAGAGGGAGTTGTGATGATTTACACTAGCGAGGCACAAAACGAGGGTATTATGTTTGCATTCAACTGCGAAACAGAATCTGTTGCAAAAAATGCTGAATTTAATGCTCTTGCAGAAAGAATTTTGAAGGAATCTATTGCTCAAAAACCTAATACTATTGAGGAATTAATGCAATTAACTTCAGAAGGCAGAACTTTACAAGAACATATCACTGATTTTATTGGCAAAGTAGGAGAAAAAATTGTAGTAACGGCTTATGCCAAAGTTACAGGTGAGAAAGTAGTCTCTTACTTACACAGCAACAATAAATTGGGGGTTTTAGTAGTTTTAGAAGGTACCAATGGTGTAGATTACAAAGAGGTGGGTAAGGATTTGGCTATGCAAATTGCCGCTATGAACCCTATTGCCATAGATAGAGCTGATGTGCCACAGGCTATTTTAGATAAGGAACTTGAAATCGGTATGGAGCAAGCTCGTAATGAGGGCAAACCCGAAAATATGCTTGAAAAAATTGCACAAGGTAAGGTTAATAAGTTTATTAAGGAAAGCACTTTACTTAATCAGGAGTTTGTGAGGGATACTTCTAAAACCGTTGCTCAATACTTACAAAGTGTGAGTAAAGACTTGAAAGTAGTTGCTTTTAAGCGTATTTCGGTGGCTTAAAACAGGTATTTTTTCTTTCAAACGCTGTAAAGATTTTCTTTACAGCGTTTTGTGTTTTCTTGATAATGACTAAAACTATGAAAAATTTTCAAATTATTGCGTTGTGGATACTTGTTTTGGGCTTAATTGCTTACACAATTTACGATAAAAAATTCAATAAAATTTTGTACGAGCAATATCAAGATGGTTCTTGGCATCAGGCACAACTTATTGATTTTCGTTTGCCTGAACATCTCTATTTTGCCGATGAACCTGTTCCCATAGAAGATATAAGTATTCGCCAGCGTTTGGATAGAGAGTTTTACACTTTTATTTTTGCCCATGCGAGTACAGCTATGACTATGCGTAGAGCCAACTTATGGCTTGCACGCTTTGAAAAAATTCTTATAGAGCAAGGGGTTCATCCTGATTTCAAATATTTACCTATTGTAGAGAGCAATTTAATGCCTCAGGCTATCTCTCCTATGGGGGCAGGTGGG
>JANWZC010000283.1 GCA_025054975.1 Raineya sp. | reverse complement strand
AAACGAACAAGTAAGTCGCCTTACGCAAAACTACTCTCAAATAAAAATCGCTTGAAGGAGGCTTTTATTCTGAACGAAATTCTAAATCGCAAATACTTTTAGTAAGTTATGAAAAAATTTTTATCTTATATTTTACCTTTGGGCATAGGCATTGCCCTTTTTTATTTCTTGATAGTTCCGAACCTTGATTTCAATGAGCTTGCTAAAACCTTCACTGAAGCCAATCCTTGGTGGCTTGTGCTTTCATCTGTTTTTGCTTTGATAAGCCATTGGGCAAGGGGAGCAAGGTCTTGTATGTTGCTTGCTCCTTTGGGGTACAAAGTGCGAGCTTATCCTGCATTTTTAGCAGTTATGGTGGGATACTTGACAAACCTGGCTTTACCAAGAGCAGGCGAGGTAGCTCGTTGTGGAGTTTTGCAAAAAATGGAAGGCGTACCTGCTCAAATTACATTCGGCACCGTAGTTACGGAAAGAATTATTGATGTTTTCATTCTCTTTGGCTTAGTGCTTGCGGTACTTGCTTTGGAATTTGAACGTATCAGCCATATTTTGAATAGTTCTTGGGAAAATTTGTTTCAACACGTTTCCATAGAAAAAATGTATTGGTTGGGAGCAGTAGGTCTGGCTTTTGTGCTAATGATAGGCATTTTGATGTACGTTTTCAGAAAAAAACTGCGTATGTTTTTGCAAAGTCGTTTGGGTAGTTTCCTGAAAGGTATATGGCAAGGGATTTTGAGTTTTAGAAACGTTCAAAATAAGCCACTTTTCATTTTTTATACGATTCTGATTTGGGTAATGTATTATTTGATGTCGTACGTACTTTTTTTCATCAGACCTGAAACGGCTACGCTTACTCCTTTGCAGGCTCTTGCTATTTTGGTAATGGGCGGAATAGGTATGGCTTTGCCTGTGCAAGGTGGCATAGGTGCGTATAATTTGCTTGTAGGCAAGACATTAGAGAGTTATCAAATAGCTCCCAACCCACAACAAAATATTGATTTGAGTTTTACAATTGGGACGTTTATGCACATAGTACAAACTCTTGTAGTATTGATTTTTGGTGGTCTGGCTTTCATATTGGTATGGTTTGTAAGTAAAAAAGATACTCAAATCAGGCAAGAGGAGGCAGGAATTGCAAATACACCTTGATTTTCGGTGAAAAAATGTTATTTTTGCAAAATTGACCCGCCTTTTGTAAAACTATGATTAACAATTACTTTGAAACTTCCATAGAGTACGTCAAGGGAATAGGACCACAGCGAGCCGATTTACTCAAAAAAGAACTTAAAATTTTCAATATTGCTGACCTTATTCAGCATTATCCTTTTCGCCACGAAGACCGCTCACAATTCCATAAAATTGCCGACCTCAAAGCCGATATGCCTTATATTCAAGTCAAGGGCAAAGTAAAATTCACTGAAACCATAGGGGAAGGTAGCAAACAACGCTTCATTGCTTACTTGCGAGATGATACAGGAGATTTGGAACTTGTATGGTTCAAAGGTATTGCAGGAATAAAAAAATTCATTCAAATCAATCAGGAATATATTGTTTTTGGCAAACCTAATGAGTTTAACGGAAAAATCACACTGCCTCACCCTGAAATTCAACTTTACAATCCGCAAGAAATTAAAGAACAAGGCACTTTATTTCCTGTTTATCACACCACTGAAAAGATGAAACAGAAAGGGCTAGATAGCAAAGCCCTTGCTAAAATCATCAAAGGAGTATTGCCCGAAGCTATTAGGCACGTGCGAGAAACTTTGCCCGAAGAGGTTTTGCAAGAGCATAACCTTATTTCTAAAAAAGAAGCCCTTGCTAATATTCATTTTCCCAAAAGTATTGAGTTGCTTCAAAAAGCAGAATACAGGCTCAAATTTGAGGAACTTTTCTACACACAAATTCGCTTGATTCGCCAAAATCTTTATCGCAAAGAAACTTATCAAGGTTTTATTTTCAAGGATACTTCTTTACTAACCGAATTTTACAAAAATCACTTAGAATTTGACCTCACAAATGCCCAAAAACGAGTTATTCGGGAAATTTACAAAGATGTAACTTCGGGCAAGCAAATGAATCGTCTTTTGCAAGGGGATGTAGGTAGTGGAAAAACGATTGTTGCTTTTATTGCGATGCTTTTAGCAGTGGGCAATGGCTTTCAGGCTTGTCTGATGGCTCCTACGGAAATTCTTGCCGAGCAACATTATCAAGGTTTGAAAGTCTATGCTGATAAACTTAATATTCCCATTGATA
>JANWZC010000282.1 GCA_025054975.1 Raineya sp. | reverse complement strand
GCTGTTTGGCTCTCACCCGCTCGGACACAACATCTTGGGCGAACCTGAAACTGTTGCTCGTTTTCATAAAAAAGATTTTGAGGACTTTTTCCATGCTAATGCCGATACCTCTAAAATTGTACTTGCTTCTATTGGTAATTTGTCTTACAGTAAAGCTGTTGCTATCGCTGAGAAGTACATCAAGCAACTACCTACGCTGAAAGCTACTCATAAAAGAGAAAGTTTTAAGCATTACAAGCCCTCACAAAAAACTATCTACAAACCTATTTCTCAGGCACATCATGCCATAGGTTGTACGGCTTATTCGCTTAACGACAAAAAAAGAGTACCCTTTTTCATACTGAATAACATTTTGGGTGGTCCTTCTATGAATACACGGCTCAATATGGCTTTGCGTGAAAAGAATGGTTTAGTGTATGCTATTGAGTCCTCTTATATTCCTTATACCGATACAGGTGAATGGGGCATTTATTTTGCCACCGACCTAAAAAATCTTGCAAAAGCTAAAAGTCTTATTTCCAAAGAAATACGCAAGCTCAAAGAGCAAAAATTGAGCAATTTGCAACTGCACACAGCCAAACAGCAACTCATGGGACAAATCGCTCTTGCCGAAGAGAATTATATGAATCTAATGTTAGTTATGGGTAAAAGTCTTTTGGATACAGGCGAAATTGAAAGTTTGCAAGAAGTTTTCAAAAAAATTGAGGCTATTACTGCTGAAGAAATTTGGGAAGTAGCTAATGAAATTTTTGATGAAAATAAATTTTCCACACTCACTTACCTGCCTGAAAATGAATGAAAAAAATCATTTTCATAACGCTTGTATTAGTTTGGCTTCCGTTTTTATTGCTTACTGATATTTTTCCGTTTTTGCGTTTTGGTATGTTTGCCGAGCCTACCAAATCCACCAAACAAGAACTTTTTGAACTTTACACCCTTGAAAATGGCAAATTACGCAAATTCAATACTTATCTTTGGGGCATAGACGAGGGCGTTTTTCATTACATTGTTCGCAAATATTACTACCAAAAACGAATGAACGAGTTTTGGGAGAAAATTTGTTTTACTCATCGCAATCTATATCCCAATGATTTGCCTCAAACTTGGGAACTTTACCAAATTATTATCAAAAACGGCAAAAAAGAACAAATCTTCCTTGCTCGTTATGCCGAATGCAAGCCATAAAACTTGGAAAATAATTGCCCTCATAACAAGCATTGATGTAGTGCTGATAGGAGTATATTATGGCTATTTGGAAACTGAAATCCTTAATTTCTATGCAGGTAAAGAAAGTTGGCTCGCTTGGATTACAGAACTTTTATATCCACGTTTTTCGGTAGAAAAATATCGTTTTTCAGCGGATTTTTTCTTACAAAAAACCGAACAAATCTTATATCGTGTAGTAATAGGCAGTTGGATAGTGGCTCTGATATACATTTCTTCCCAAAAAAAGAAGTTTTTTGAAAATTTTTGGCAAATTTCTACTACTTACCATAGAGTACGTTTCTTGCAACTTTTTCTGATAGCAGGTTGGTTGTACGAAAGTTTTACGTGGTATCAAAGTTTGTTACGACTCTCGCAGGCAAGTGTTTTTTATGAAGCACATCTACTTTTTCGTTGGTTAGCTTTTCCAAGTCAGGAAGCTATTTTTTATGGATTTGCTTTGCTGTATGCCTTGTGGCTACTGAGTTTTTTACCTAAGTATGGCAGTATTTTTTGGCTTTTGGCAACTTTGGAAATTATCTGCTTACAGGCTTTTTTGTATGGATTTGGCAAATTAGACCATACCTACGCCACTTGGACATACACAAGTTTGCTTTTTACTTTTCTGTTGCGTGAGGCTGAAAAAAACAAAGTTGCTCCAATTATTCACGCTTGGGCTTTGAAACTTATGCAGGTCGTAGTAGCTTGTGTCTATTTGCAAGTAGCTTTGGAAAAATTGTTGATTTCAGGAGTAGAATGGTTTTTACCAAGTACTATGCAAACTCATCTGCTTACACACCCTACTGCTTTAGGTTTGTGGATTGCTCAATATCCTTTTTTATGCAGTCTGTTGAGTACTTTGGCTATCTTGTGGCAACTTTCTTTTGTATGTATTTTATTTTTCCCTTCACTCAAAATTCCGATTTTACTTACAGGTGTATTATTTCACACTTTCACCTTTATTCTGATGAATGTTGGTGGGTTTCCGTCTTATTGGTTTTTGATATATGTGATTTGGTTTTTGGAAAAAAAACTTCCCGAAAGTTGAGTTTCG
>JANWZC010000281.1 GCA_025054975.1 Raineya sp. | reverse complement strand
CAAAATTTCCTTCTTGCTTTCATTGCCGAAAATCTTGCGAAAAGCTATGTCATTCTTGACATCTACAAATTTCATAACTATATTTCTTTTCGTAAAGCCTCAATTTCTTCAATAGAAAGTCCTGTAAGTTCACTAATAGTCTGATTATCAAAACCCTTTCTAATAGCGTTTTTAGCAATTTCTAAATTTCTCTTTTTCTCGCCTTTTTTCTCACCCATTTCAATTCCTTTTTGTATTCCTTTTTCTTCTGCTTTGATTTTTTCAGCTTTTTCATCGGTTTCTCTCATACGGGCATATTCATAGGCTTCTAAATCCTCCTTGTTCCACTGAAATTTATCGGCTTATAGGAAAGCCGTTTGCAATCCTTTGTCATCTATGTTTTCAGGAATAACCTCCAAATTCTCTGCATTCTTGATAAAAAAACATCTATTTTATCCACCAACGAGATATTGCTGATGGGCTTGATAATATAATGGAACTTTGGATAGACCTCTTCTTTTCTGAGAGCATTTACCCAATCAAAATCTTTCAAATGTGTTAAAAGCCCTTCGGCAGGAATATAGGCTTCCTCCATTCGTTCATATTGTCTTTTCTGCGTGGAAATCAATCTGTCTTTTTCCACAGCAAATAAGGTGTCCAATCCATATTTACGACACATTTTCAAGTTGAATACACTGGCATACCACGAATCCGCTGTTATTACTTTGGGATGTAAGCCCCACGATAACACCTCTTCTAACATCTCCGCAAATAATTCATTTTTAGTTTTACCGCTTTTTTGTTGATAAATGCGATAATTTACCAGCAAACGATGCTCTTGAATATCTGTGTAAAATAGCGTAACCAAACATATCTCCTTCACTACCTTGCGGTGTTTGCCTAAGTAATGAAACCCGATAAGTTCGCTCTTGCTGGCATCACTATAAGGTTTCTCCAAAATACTATCATCACAACTCAATATCCCTTCTGATAAAATTAAAAAAGGGCTTACTCAAAGAAAACAAGTCAAAAGGCATGTAGGACTCCCTAACTAAAAAATTGAGTACTGCATCGTGTGAAAGCGTCTGCATACTTTGGGATAATTTTGTACAAACTCTTTGAACTGGCACAGCAAGTAAATCATTGCTGTACAGCTCTATATTGCCCAATGCAGTGCTTTTCCTTCGCAACTCTCGCATATTGTTTCTCTTTTTTCTCCAAATATAAAAAATATTACGTAATTTTAGGGTGCGTAACTCCTCTGACTTGTATAAAATTTTTCTTTTTAGCGAAATTTCGCTAAATTTGTGCTGTTACTTCAACCTAAAATTTTGTCTTTATGGTCAATACTCAAATTTCTGCTCCTAATGCCTACGCTGAAGTGCTAACTCCCGAAGCGATTGCTTTTTTGGTACATTTGCACAAGAAATTCAATTCTACCCGTAAAGCACTGCTTGCCAAACGTCAAGAACGTTTAGAGGAGATTAAAAATGGCAAATTGCCTACTTTTCTGCCTGAAACAGAGGCTATTCGCAACGATAATTCTTGGAAGGTTGCTCCTATTCCCGCCGACCTGCAAGACCGCCGTGTAGAAATCACAGGACCCGTAGATAGAAAAATGATTATCAATGCTCTTAACTCAGGGGCAAAGGTGTTTATGGCAGATTTTGAAGATGCCAACTCCCCCACCTGGGAAAATTGCTTGGAAGGACAAATCAACTTGCGGAATGCAATTTTACGGCAAATAGATTTCACCGCTGAAAATGGCAAAACCTATAAACTCAACGAAAAAATTGCTGTTTTGAAGGTACGTCCTCGGGGTTGGCATTTGGTAGAAAAACACTTTTTGGTGGAAAATGAGCCGATTTCAGCATCTTTGTTTGATTTCGGACTTTTCTTTTTTCACAATGCGAAAAACTTACTTGCTCGTGGTACTGCACCTTATTTCTACTTGCCTAAAATGGAAAGCCATTTAGAGGCTCGCTTGTGGAATGATGTCTTTGTAGAAGCACAACGCTACTTAAACATTCCCGAAGGTACTATCAAAGCAACTGTGCTTATTGAAACCATTCTGGCGGCTTTTGAAATGGAAGAAATCATTTACGAACTCCGTAACCATTTGGCAGGATTGAACGCAGGACGCTGGGACTACATTTTCAGCACGATAAAAAAACTTCATCATTTGCCGCAAGCACAATTCCCCGATAGAAGTCAAATTACTATGCAAGTACCTTTTATGCGTGCCTACGCACAACTGCTTGTGAAAGTTTGTCATAAACGCAATGCTCAT
>JANWZC010000280.1 GCA_025054975.1 Raineya sp. | reverse complement strand
TACTTGTAGAATTTTTTCAATTTCTTCATCAGTGCATTCAGGCATGCGTTTGCTGACATAAAATAATTGTGATAACATAGCTTGTCATTTTTTCTTAAAAACTTCCAAAAAATAAAATTGTTTGCTTATATTTTCGCCTCAAGTGAGTAGTTTTATGTTTTACATTCTTTCCAAAACGCTCTTTTATCTACTCATGCCCCTAACATGGATTTTAATTTGCTTTGCAGGGAGCATTTTGAGTAAATCGGTTCAACGTAAAAAGAGGCTTTTTCGTTGGGGGATGGGGTTACTTTTGTTTTTTACTAATCCTTTTTTCATCAATGAAGCTCTTTTGTGGTGGGAGATTCCTGCTACTCCTTGGGGGAAGGTACAAAATTATGATGTAGGAATTTTGCTTACAGGTATTTCCAATACTCAAAAAGAACCTGCCGATAGGCTCTATCTCAACAAAGGTGGCGACCGACTTACACATACGCTTATGCTCTACAAAATGGGCAAAATCAAGAAAATTCTAATTTCAGGAGGACATTTTTTTGAAAAAGATATTCACGAGGGCAAAGAAATAAAAAAAATTCTACTTATGGCAGGTGTTGCTGAAAATGACATCATTTTGGAAGATAAATCTCTGAATACTCGTGAAAATGCTCTTTTTTCTGCAAAAATTTTGCAAACACAATTCCGTAGTCAAAAATATTTGCTGATAACTTCTGCCTTTCATTTACGCAGAGCAAAAGGCTGTTTTGAAAAGGCAGGTATTGCTGTTGATGTTTTTTCAGTGGATTTTTATAGCCAAAATCGTAGTTGGTTGCCTGCAAGTTGGCTTGTGCCTAATGAAAAATCTTTGTACTATTGGTACGTACTTTTACACGAAATGTTAGGGTATGTGGTGTATAAGATAGTGGGATATGCTTAAAGAATTCGGGTGGTGAGTTTATAGGTCTCACCACCCAAGTTTATTAAACTGCTAATTGTTTTTTAGCTTGTACTTGCTGATGGATCCATGCATAAGTTTTTTCTAATCCTTCTCGGAGTGTCATGGTGTAATCCCAACCTAATTTTTCACGAATAAGTTTGTTATCGGAATTTCTACCTCTTACGCCTACGGGTCCTGGGACGTTCTTGATTGTAAGTTTTTTACCTGCAATATCCATTACTAGCTTTGCCAAACTATTAATACTAATCATTTCTTCTGAACCAATATTGACAGGTCCCGTAAAATCTGACTCCATAAGCCTGCGAACAGCCTCAATGCATTCGTCAATATACAAAAAAGAACGAGTTTGTTTGCCATCGCCCCAAATTTCAATTTCTCCACCATCTTCGGCTTCTGCTACCTTCCGACAAATCGCCGCAGGGGCTTTTTCTTTTCCGCCCTCCCAAGTACCTTCGGGTCCAAAGATATTGTGGAAACGGGCTATTCGCACTTGTAAGCCATAGTTACGATAGTAAGCCAAAAATAATCTTTCACTGAAAAGTTTTTCCCAACCATATTCGCTATCGGGAGCGGCAGGATAAGCAGAGTCTTCTGAACATTTTGGATTATCAGGGTCTTCTTGATTGTACGCAGGATATATGCAAGCAGATGAAGAATAGAAAACTTTTTTCACTCCCATTTTTACTGCTAAATCAGCAATATTAAGATTGATAGTAGCAGAGTTGTGCATCACGTTGGCATCATTCTCACCCGTAAAGATATAACCTGCTCCTCCCATGTCAGCGGCAAGTTGATAAACTTCGTCAATATCTTTAAGTACCTCCTTACAAACTTGCACATCTCGTAAATCGCCTATGATAAACTCATCGGCAGGGAGTTGAGTGTACTCGTGATGTTTCAAATCTACACCACGCACCCAAAAACCTTCTTTTTTTAATCTTTTTACCAGATGTCCTCCTATGAAGCCACCTGCACCACAAACTAAAACTTTTTTCATACTTTTCGCAAGTTAAGAAATTCTAAAAAATTCAGATATATGAACTTTGGCACAATATGCAAATAACGCTTATACAGACGTTTAGGCTCCATCATCAAGCGAAAAAACCACTCCAAGCCTATGTTTTGTATCCAACGTGGAGCTTGCTTTACCCTATCGGTATGAAAATCAAAAGCAGCTCCTACGGTAATGATAAAATGACAATTCACAAATCGTGCCAATCGGTAAGCAAATTTTTCTTGTTTAGGAGTACTTAATCCTATCCAAACCACATCAGCACTACTGACTTGAATTTTTTGAGCCAAATCTTGTATCTCTTTTTCAGTCATTTCTCTAAAAGGCGGACAAAAAGTACCTA
>JANWZC010000027.1 GCA_025054975.1 Raineya sp. | reverse complement strand
CAGTAATCAGACATTGCTTTTTTCTGACAAGCACCAAATAAGGTCTGTAAGGGTTAGGAATAAAATAGGAAGGCGGTATAACTAAAATTTTGTCTTCTTCGTAAGAAAGTCTATGAATATGAAATGCTATGTCTGAAAAAAGATTGCGTTCAACCATATAGACAAGTATTTCTGAAACTTGCCTTTCGTATATTCTTTCTTGGAAGTGCTTGGTTTTAATGAAGTACATAGTTTTACAAATTTTTTAGAGTGAAAAGGAGCATTTCAAGAGTGTGTTCTATCATCAAGGTTTCTACGAGTTTGTCATAACTGGCATAGCCCAAGAAATTAGCAATCGCTTGTTCGTTGTGAGGTTGGAGTTGGTGAGTGCGTTTGCAAGAGCCATAGCCAAAAAATCGGAGTAGAGTGTTCTTGTCTATACCAACAAGGTGGGCAAGCCTTATGAGGTCTTTTCTACAAAATTTTGCAGGCGAATTTTGCAGAAGTTGAGCAAAATATTTATCTTGCTTTCCTGCTTTTTCCAAAATTTTCTTTTGAATTTTTTCTCGGATTTTAGGGTGCATAGTTGCAGAGTTTTAAGGTTTCACTTAAAACTCTACAAAAGGTGTGCAACGTGCCAAAAAAATTCTAACGTATGAAATAGAAAAAGAGGAAATGTACTTTGAAAAATAAAGTAAAAAAATACCACCATGACACAGAATTTCGCAGATTTATTTGAATTATGTACTTTTTGTAGGAATTATGCTACTATCATAGGCGATATTACGCTTTACGCTAACGGCAAAGAAAACAAACAACAAAAGCTAATCACTCAAATTTGCGAGGCTATTGCCCAAAATCAAACCGCAGAATATGTTTTTGAAAAGATTAGCCAAGAGAAAAATTTCTCCAAAAATCTTTCTGATTTGGTTGATGATACTACCGAAAAACTTTTAGAAAGGTTACAAGATATTATTTTTCATCTTGCTGAAAATCTACCCGAGAGCCATACTCAACAACTGCCCGAAAATTTATCGCAAGAAATGCAGGCTCAAAAGGCTTTGAAAATGATTTGGTTAGCCGAACTCTTGTTGGAAGAGCGACTTTTTGGGCTTACTGAAAAACTTTTCAGAGAAATTAAAAAAATTGTGCAAAAAAATAAAATCTACTATCTCTATGGAAAGGTTTGCGACTTGGAATTAAGACTTGCCAGCTTCAAAATTGTTCATACACCGCATTTAGTCAATTACAAACAACTAAAAAATACCTTACGAGATTTTTTTGAAACAGCTATTTACTTCTACCAAAATAAACCTCAACATGATGAAATTCACTCCGAAAAGCGACATTTTGAGCAAATCAAACAAGAAATTGAATGTGTTGGAAACAAGGAGTATAATGCCCTTGAAGAGAAACGCAATAAAATGCTTTCACTTGTTCAGAAAGAAGCCTACGAAGAAGATATTTATCGCAGTTTTTCAGAATTTATTAACTATCGTCTCAAACAAATCCAAGAAGAACAAGACTATAACTATTGGAAAGATAGTTCGCAAGACGGCTTTTTCGGATTTTCTTTCTACAATTTACTGCTTACTTTTTTGCAAATCAATGAAAAAGCTAAATTTCGTATCCAAGCCTTTGAGGATATTACAGAAATCTATAAACAACAATATGATAGTTTCACAGCTAACCCATTGGGACACTTGTTTAGCCTTACTTTGCTTATTAGGCACTACTTTGATACGCTCAAAAAAGCTGATTTTGAAGAGGGCAAACGTATTTTAGAGCTTATACGCAAAGAAAAACGCTTTTTTCAGCATAATGAAGACCTACTCTATACCAGCTTTGGTTATTTCTTGGAAAATTTGATTTTTGGCTTGGAGCATCGTCAAATAAATGAGCAACTTAAAAATAACCCAGATTGGTCGGAAATTGAGATTTTAGAATTTAGAGGACAAAAAATTGTAGAGAATTTGAAAATTTTTTCCCAAAAACACATTTCTAATTTACTTTGGCGTTTTGAGCTGAACAACATCCTTCTCAATTTCCGTCTTTGTATCTATCAAAACAACACTGAAAATCAGAAAATTTGCTTGGAAAGTATTGAACAAATGTGCTTACAAGCTAATTTTGATAAAAAACATCCACATTATTGGGTAGATTTGAAACTTTTGGCAGGCATGCTTCTTTATCAACAAGGAGATATTTCGCAATTAGACAAAGTTATCAAAAAAGATATTGATAATTTTCAAAGACGTACTCATTACGAATTAAAGCCTTTTCAGGAGGCGATACGGAGTATCTTGCGAAAAAATGAAAAAACACTTTTACAAGCCTATCAGAAAGGCAAAGAAAAACTTGCTGAAACTGCTCCCGAAGGACTTCTACAACAAGCTATGCTATGGTTTTTTGAGGAAGGTTTGAATAAAACCAAAAGAACGCAAAAAATCGCTAAATTCGCTGAACCTGTTTTGATTGTGCAAGAAACACAAAATCCTATTCTCACCAAAATAGAACATTACAGGCAAAGCATTTTACTTTACTGCCAATATCTAACTACACAAGACTGGGACAACTGGAAACCTCTTTTTGCCGATACGGTACATCTTTACATCAAACTTTATGACCATAGCCCCGAGTATATTGTAAAAAACCTACAAAATTTTTTCAAAGACCGAAAGAATATTCATTATTCGGCAAAGATTGAGCATTTGCAGGTAAAAGTTTATGGAGATTTAGCTATTGTGCCTATTGTTTTAGGCTGGCAACATCAAGATAAAGAACCTTATCAAGCGGAAGTAGAAACCTATTTTTATTTTGATGATAAAGGCAAAATCCGAGTAGTGCAGGAGAATAAAATACTTTCTACGAAAGGCACATTCTAATATCTCCCAGAATTTTCCGAACTTTGCCCCCTGAAATCTGATTACCTATGCTTACTATTCATAATCTTTCTTTTGCATTTGGGGGGAGAGTTTTGTATGAAAATGCCTCTTTGCAGATTAAGCCCAAAGATAGAATCGGACTGATTGGCTTGAATGGCACAGGAAAATCAACGCTTTTACGACTCATTGTAGGGGAATATCAACCTGATAGTGGCTCTATTAGTCGTAGCAAGGATTGCACGATTGGCTTTTTGAACCAAGATTTACTTTCCTATCAAAGTCAAGAGCCTATTCTGAAAGTGGCTATGCAGGCTTTTGAAAGACAAAATGCCCTTCAAGAACAAATTCAGGAGGTTTTACTTGAATTAGAAACTAACCCCAATGATGACCTTTTGCATAAATTAGCGTCCTTACAAGAGGAATTTGCTATGCTTGACGGCTACAATTTGCAGTCGCAGGCAGAAAAAGTTTTAGAAGGTTTAGGGTTTCGTACAGAAGATTTGCAAAAGCCGCTACAACAATTTTCAGGTGGTTGGCGTATGCGTGTAATGCTTGCCAAACTTTTGCTTCAAAAACCTGCCTTACTTATGCTCGACGAGCCTACTAACCACTTGGATTTACCCTCTATTGAGTGGTTGGAAACCTATCTTGCCGATTACGAGGGAGCTATATTGGTAGTTTCTCACGATAGAGATTTCTTGGATAATGTTTGTGAAACGATTGTGGAAGTAGCTCAAAAGAAATTACAGGTGTATGTTGGCAATTATTCGGATTACTTGGAACAGAAAGCCGAGAGAGAGGAAATTCAACGAAATGCCTATGAAAATCAGCAAGCTATGATACGCCAAACAGAGCGTTTTATCAATCGGTTTCGTGCCAAAGCTACCAAAGCCCGTCAGGTGCAGTCGCGTATCAAGATGTTGGAACGCTTGGAACGTATTGAGGAAGTCAAAGATGAAAATGTAAAATTGCATTTTCGGTTCACTTTTTCGCAAAATTCGGGTAGGCAAGTGCTTACACTCAAAAATCTCTCCAAAAGTTATGGAGAATTACAGATTTTCAAAAATAGCACTATCAGCATAGAACGGGGAGATAAAATTGCCTTCATTGGTGCAAATGGCAAAGGAAAATCTACTCTGCTACGCATATTGCAAGGAATAGAAAGCTATGAAGGTGAAATACAATGGGGACACAACGTAAAAACTACATATTACGCTCAACATCAAACCGAAGCCCTTAACTTAGATAATGATTTGCTTACGGAGCTTCGTCAGACAGGCACCACACGTACCGAAGTAGAATTGCGTACTATTTTAGGGTGTTTTTTATTTTCAGGAGAAGATGTTTTCAAAAAAATTCGGGTGCTTTCGGGAGGCGAAAAATCTCGTGTAGCTCTTGCTAAAACACTGCTTTCTGATGCAAATTTTTTGCTTTTGGATGAGCCAACTAACCACTTGGATATGATTTCGGCGAATATTTTAGCCCAAGCCCTGAAAAATTTTGAAGGAACTTTTATTGTAGTTTCTCACGATAGAAATTTTATTCGCAAGGTGGCAAATAAAATTTGGTATATTGAAAACCTGCAAATCAAGGAGTTTTTAGGCGGTTTTGATGAATACGAAATTTGGCAAGAAGAACAAACTCAAAAAAACAATGAAAAAGCGGCATTAAACGAAAAAACTGCTTCAAAAACTCCAATAGCCAAGTCTCAAACTCATAACCCACAAAAACAACAGCAAAAAGCGATTGAGAAAATTGAACAAGAAATCACTGCATTGGAAGTGGAAAAGGTAAATCTTGAAAACGAGCTATCAAAGCCCGAAATCTATGAACAAATAAGCGTTTTTCAAGAAATCCAACAGAAATACGTACAAGTTTGTAATTTGCTTGATGAAAAAATGCAAATCTGGGAAAATTTGCTTACCGAATAGTTTAATCAAAAAATTTTGCTTATACGACTCTGTTGTAATCTCAATCCTATGCTAAAAAAATAAAGCACCCAAATAAGAAAGGTTTTGTAAGAAAACTAATCATTTTCCTTACAAAACCACTTTTCATTTGGTGCTAAATGCTTCCTGCATAAAATTCCCTAAAACTTTTACCACTTTGAGCAATTTCACGCAGGCGAGCCGTAGGGCGAAAACGCTCTCCATAGGTATCAGCTAATCTATCGGCTTCCTTAACAAAATTAGCTACTCCTACGTAATCAATGAAAGATAAAGCCCCTCCTGTATAAGGCGGAAAACCCCAAGCCAAAATAGAACCTACATCAGCATCGCGAAGTGTAGTTACTACGTTCTCCTCAAAACATTTCACCGTTTCAACGACTTGTCGGTATAAAATTCTTTTTTTCAGTTCTTCAATATCAGGTTGATCAGGGGCAGGTGGAAAAAGTTCTTTCAATCCACTCCAAAGTCGTTTAGGTTCATCTTCGGGGTACTCGTAAAAGCCTTTTTTAGCTTTCTTGCCTATTCTGCCAAGTTCCTCTACAAACTTTTTCACAACTCTACCATCAGGTGTATCAGTAACTTTAATTCCTGTATCTTTTTCAGTTTGTAGGTAGATTTTATACATCAAATCCAACGATACAGCATCAGAAACGTCCAAGCCTCCTACGGGCATACCAGCGGCTTTGCCTGCGGCTTCAATGAGAGCAGGATTGATACCCTCTGAAAGCATAGTGATACTTTCAGCAGTATAAGTACCAAAAACCCTTGAGGTATAAAAGCCTCGGCTATCATTTACTACAATCGGAGTTTTCTTGATTTTTTTCACGTAATCAATGCTCACGGCTAATGCATAAGGCGAAGTCTTTTTGCCCATAATGATTTCTACTAACATCATTTTATCCACAGGCGAGAAGAAATGCAAGCCGATAAAATTTTCAGGACGTTGAGAGGCTTCGGCGAGTCCCGTAATTGGTAGAGTAGAAGTGTTAGAGGCAAAAATCGCTTTTTCGCTCAAAAAGGCTTCTGTTTCTTGGATAACCTGATTTTTTAGCTCTCGGTTTTCAAAAACAGCTTCAATCACCAAATCACAACCTTGCATATCTTTGGTGTCGGCGGTTGTGTGTATGCGAGCTAAAATCTCATCTACTTGTGCTTGTGAAAATTTACCTTTCTCAATTTCTTTTTTTAACAAATTGCGAGAGTAATCTTTGCCTTTTTCGGCATTTTCAACACTTACATCTTTCAAAACCACATCAATACCCGCAACTGCCGTAACATACGCAATACCTGCCCCCATCATACCTGCTCCTAAGATACCTACCTTCTTCACTTCTGTCGTGGGAATATCTTTGGGACGTGCCGCTCCTTTGTTGGCTTCATTCATGGCAAAAAAGAGCGTTCTAATCATATTTTTTGCCTCTGGGGTCTGACTGATACGAGCAAAATGTTTAGCTTCAATCATCAAGCCATTATCAATGGAAACTTGTAAGCCCTCATATACACACTCCATAATGGCTTGTGGAGCAGGATAGTTACCTTGTGTTTTACCTTGCAAGAGTGCTGTTCCTGCAATAAAGGTTTGTACTCCTTTGGGAGATTGTACGTTGCCACCTGGAATTTTATAGTTTTGCATACCCACTACATTGCCTTTTTTATCAATTTCGTCCCAAGGTTGCAAGGGTCTTGGATTAGCTAAAATCCAATTTTTAGCTTTTTGCAAGAGTTCCTCTTTGGTTTCGGCAAGTTCGTGGATAAGTCCTTCTTTCAAAGCACGTTCAGGATTGAGCTTTTTACCTTCCAAAAGCAGTGGTAAGGCTTTTTCAATGCCAATCAAACGGGGCAAACGTTGTGTGCCACCGCCGCCTGGGAAAAGTCCTATCAAGACTTCAGGCAAACCTATTTGAATTTTGCTATCATTGAGAGCTATACGATAGTGGCAAGCTAAACAAAGTTCATATCCTCCACCCAGGGCTGTTCCGTTGATAGCAGCCACCACAGGCTTTTTACAAGTTTCGTATTTGCGGAAAACTCTGTGCAAATACTTTATCATTTCATAACTTTCTTCAATAGAGGCATTTTTGAGAAGCATATTCAAATCTGCTCCTGCCACAAATTCCTTTCTATCGGAAGTGATAATAATACCTTTGACGTTGCTATCATTAATGGCTTTATCAATAGCCTCGTCAAAAGCCTTGATAGACTCTGCATTAAGTACGTTCATAGGAGCGTTCTCCATATTGAACGCAATGGTAGCAATTTGGTCTTCAACTTGATAACGTATCATAAGCAGTGGTTTTTGGAGTTAAACGAATTTAGCAGAATTTTGTTTGGTTTATGTTAGTTTTGAATTTGTCCGTCTTTGATGAGCAAACTTCTATCAGCCATTTGAGCAAGTGTGTGGCTGTGCGTAACAATTACAAAAGTAGTTTGAAATTGCTCACGAATTTGGAAAAAAATTTGATGAAGTTGTTCTGCATTACGGCTATCAAGATTGCCACTGGGTTCATCGGCAAAAATGACTTGGGGTTTGTTAATTAAAGCCCGAGCTACGGCTACCCGCTGACATTCACCACCTGAAAGTTCGCTGGGTAAATGTTTAGTTCGCTCACTTAATCCCAACATATCAAGCAATTTTTCAGCTTCTCGGTAGGCTTCTTGTGTTTTTTTCCCTGCAAGCAAGGCAGGTAAAGCTACATTTTCCAAAGCCGAAAATTCAGGCAAAAGGTTATGAAATTGAAATACAAAACCAATTTTTGCATTGCGAAATTGTGCTAATTTCTTTTCAGAAAGTTTCTGAATTTCCTCGCCGTCAATGCTGATTTTTCCTGAGTCGGCTTTATCCAAAGTGCCTAAAATATGCAAAAGGGTGCTTTTACCCGCACCCGACGCTCCTACAATCGTAACAATTTCTCCTTTCTGCACTTGCAAATTAACTCCTTTCAGCACTTGCAAGTTGCCATAGCTTTTGAAAATATTTTCAGCAACAATCATGCTTTACTTGAAATATTTTTCGTCAATAGTAAGATATTTGGTGGGAGCAAATCCTGTACGTGGAATTTGACTAATTTTATCCATCAAGACACGGGCTTTATTTACCCTATCCGATTTGCTCTGATTGACGATAAGTTTGATAACTTTCACAAACAGTGCTGCTGCTGCACATTGCTGTTTGCCCAGCATACGAATTTGCCGTTGCACACTGCCTAAAAGTTGCGTAAGCAATTCATTTTCTTTATTGATAGCATACTGAAAAGCTAAAATTAACTTGACTTCTATCAAAGCCAAAGGGAACTTTTTGATAGAAACTTCATTGAGTAGATTATTGAGCCAACGAGCCGCCTCATCGTGTTTTTCCGCATAATGGCAACATAAAGCTCGATACACCACATAACTCACATAATTAGGTAAGTCTTCGGTATCCATTTCAATATCTTCAAAAATATGCTGATTTTCGTTGTAAAGTTCTTTTTGCAAGCCCAATCGTAAGGCTCGCTCAATTTTCGTAAATAAAAAGCGTGCAGGAAATGTGTAAATAGTGTAATTAGAAAGCAAGGTACTCACCGAGTCATTGACTTCATCGTAATAATCTTCGGCTTTGCGATAAAGTTTGTAGCTATTGTAGTATTCCAGTTTCAAAAATTCAAACACAATTCTGAGATGATGATAAATAGTATCCATAGGATACATACCAAAAATTCTTTCAACTTTGGCAATTGTGTTTTCGATAGCTTCTTCGTCCATTGAGTCTTTACCTTCTACAAAAAGCAGATGAAAAATGCCTACACAACTCTGATATACAAACAAACGATGAGATTCATACAAATTGCGAATAGACTGCAATTCTTTGTGAATAAGGGTAAGCTCTAATTTTTCAGTTTCGTTACCTGAAAATAGGTAGCTTCCAAATTTACGAAAATATTCAGTAATCAAGTTTTCGGCTTTATCTACCGAAAGCATATAAGCAATGTGCTTGTTGTAGAGTTGTGAATAAGTAAAATAGTCAGGGGTGTGGGCGTGCAAGCGTTTGAGTGTCTTATAGACAATAGTCAATTCGTTGGAAAGGTCGTAATCTAAAAGTTCTTTTTCTAATTTTTTGAGTGTAGCAATAACAATGGTTCTTTTTTTGGTGAAGACGATTTCAGGAATATTAGCTACCTTTTTAAGCAAATCAGCACGAGGGTTTTCAACCTGTTCTAAAAGATATTCTTCAATTTTCTGATTCAGACGAGAGCGTAACGTATAATAAGCATTGCTATTTACGTCCAAACGCTCCATAATTTGCGAATCAGACATTTTCTCTTGATAAAGCATCTGCAAAAGATAAGCTGATTTTTCGGCATTACTTTCCATTAAGCTATTAAAAATTACCTCAAAATCTTGTTTGGTGAGTTGTTTAATTATATTTTTAAGTTTTGCCATTGTTCAAACAAAGTTTTTAGCGTACAATAATAGAGAAAAGCATTGCAAAATGCAAAAAAATTACATAAAAATTACATATCTGCTTGCTTATTCCCCAATAAAATTTTACTATGTAAGCAAAAACGAAAGTTTATGAAAAAACTTGTATTGCCTTTGATTTTTCTTGTGGCGTCATAAGGAATAGCAGTTCCAAGTGCATCTAATACATTTCACAGGCAGATATTAAAGTATTTTGAAGGAAAGCCAAGCTGATTAAAAAATCTGTTACGTGAATTTGAAAGTCAAGCAGGTTGGCGAAATAGCTCCCAAGCCTATCTTTCAAGGTGAAACTTAATTATTCAGAAAGTTTTTGATAAGTTCAATTGTTTGTGGAATAGCTTCTAAATTGAGTGTATGCCCTACGCTGGGTATTTGGTAAAAAGTTGCATAGGGGAGGGCATGAACAATTTCTTGGTGCATTTCAGGAGTGCAAAGAATATCTTCTTGTCCGCAAATTACCAAAGTAGGAATCTGAACTTCACGCAGAAAAGGACGAAAATCCTCGCTAACAGCCGTAGCAGTCATAAGTTTAGAAAGGCGATCTACGCTTAAATCATGGCTGATACGCATTTGCTTCAGAGTTTCAATAGGTATTAGCGGATTTTGAAAGTAATGTTGTCCCAATACAAAAGGAAGCATTACATCAAGCATAAGTGGATATCCTCCTGCGTGTAAAGCACTTTTCCACGAGTCGCCGATAGCATCAAAGAATGGGGTTTTATGGGCAAAAGTTGCCATAAGAACAGCCTTGTAAATATTGGCAGGAAAGTAATACATCAAACGCATAACCACTGCTCCTCCATAAGAAATGCCAATAGGTACAATTTTTTGTAATTTCAGACTTTGCAAAAGATGATTGACGTCCTCAGCATGTTCTTTGAAGGTTCGGAATTGTGGTGGATTATCAGATTGTCCTTGAAAAATCAAATCCAATAGTACAATTCTGTAATTTTGCGTAAAAGCAGGTAAATAGGCTTGCCAGGCTAACGTAGATTGAGAAAGCCCTCCCAAAAAAACAAGTGAAATAGGAGCATTTTCGTTGCCGTGCAATTCGTAATAAATTTGATTTCCACAAGGAAGTTGATGTTTCATAGAAATTTTGGCTTATTGTGCTTTCTGCTACGAATGTAAGCAAAATTTTCATTCTTAACTTTTTTTAATGTTAATTTTTTGTTAAATTTATGTTAAAATTTTAACTTAAAATTAACTTTGAAACTTCTGCTGTTGTGCATATTGATTTTCTTTCCTGCTTTGAGCAAGGCACAAAATAACCTTGTTTGGGAACATTTGTGGCAATTTTCTGCGTCTTTGGCAAAGCAAGAATATAGTTCTGTTTGGCTTCAAAAGATAGAAAAAGATGCTATCAAGATTTCCAACAAATGCTCTAAATTCAAAAATGAAGCAAGTTTTTTGAGATACTTATTTCATTTTTTGCACAGAAAATATCTGAAAACTTACGAAAAAAATGCTACATGGCATCACCTTTTTCAAAAAGGTACTTACAACTGCGTAAGTGGTGTAGCTTTATTTGCTTATTTCCTTGAAAAAAGCGGTTTGAGTTATCAGATTTATGAAACAGAAAATCACGTTTTTCTTTGCGTACCCACGCAAGAAGGAACAAATATTTTAATTGAAACTACTGCTTTTTTTACAAATGGCTTGCAGATTTTTCAAGCCAACAGCCTACTTGTAAGCGATTTTACTAATCTTTCAGCTATCTCTTTTGAAAATTTGATAGGTATTTTTTATTACAATGAAGCTGTGAAGGCTTATGAGAAAGAAAATTTTGTAGCCTCGCTAACTTATGCAAACAAGGCTTATCGTTTTTACCCCTGCGATAGAAATAAAAAAATCTTTGCCTTGAGCAAAGAAAGGTTAGAAAAGCAAGTAGCTTTTATCTCAAAATAAAACATCATTGATTGATTTGGATTCTTGCTTTTTGTATGGGAAACTCAATCTTTCCAAATTCATTGTCTGCCAGCAATTTATTTTCCGATGTAATAAAGTTCGTTATTATCTCTACAATGCGAGTTCGGTTCTGAAAATACTACGTCCAAAAGCTACTCTACAATCATTTTCATGCCACGAATACCCATATCTACGACTGTTTCGCCAAGTGTAGGTTCAAAATGCCCGTTGCCATTGTTATCTTTCCATTCAAAACTTTTGTTGTTAGAAATAGAAACATTGATAACAATATCTTTATTCTCGTTTCCTGTGATAGTCAAAGGGGTATCAAATTTTGCAGTAACTACACAAGAACCAGGTGGAATAGGAGAGGTTGCGGCAATCGGATTAGGTACGGTAGTAGCAGGGGCTTGCCCTTGTAAAACACCTGTAAATGTTTCAAAAGCCCAAAAACCTTGTTTTTTGTTAGCATTAACACTAATAGTCTGATTTTTGATTTTTACATCTTTGATGTAAGTATTATAACCCACAAAAGAAGCTACCGTACCTGTGTAATCTACCCCATTTACCCGAAAAGTGATGTCATAATTCTGATAGGCAAAAGAAATTCGGAGATACTCGTACGTGTTAGCAGGAATTTGCTTCAACGGAACAGATAAATATGTTTCGTTTTCTCCCTTGAAGATGCTTTTTTCAAAATCAATAGCTATTTCGCCACCCAAAGTAGTTTCAGGGGCATGGTATAAAATAGCACCATTACCAAGTTGAGTAAAGGCATTAGGAGATAGCTCAAAATAGTGGGCAGTAAGCAAATTGAAACGAGGGGATTGTCCTGCATTACCCGAAGGTATTATCGCAGGATTACCAAAATTATCCAAACGCTCTTGATTAGGATTGAATTTGAACTTGAACACTAAATTGCGTTGTGGAGTAGGTTCAGGTTTTTTGCAGGCAACAACAAGGAAAATTGCTAAAACTCCCAAAAAAAGTTTGCTTTTCATAAAATTTTGTATTTTTGCATAAAGCTACAAACTTTTTATTTATGAAAAAACATTTACTTGCATTCTGCGTACTAGGCTTAGTGATAGTAGGCTGTAAGAAGAAGCAACCTGAACCTACTACTTTGGATTTGCTTACAGCTCATTTATGGATAAGTAAGCAATTGGAATTGAATATTACGGTTGCTGGTACGCCTGCTTTCGCTGAAAATCGTCAGACAGACTCTTTAGCTGTGGAATTTAAGCGTGAAGGCACAGCTATTTTTTATCAACGCAACCCTGCAAATGGAGTATTGACAGAAATTTCAAGACAAGGGTATTCTTTAAGTGCCGATGAGAAAAAAATTGAATTTACTAATCCTTTGCCTTTGCTACCTCCTACTTTACAGGCTCAAATTACACTTTTGGGTATAAGATTGCCTACCAGTGTCGATATTGAAAAACTTACCCGAGATGAACTGATTTTAAAGGGAAGTTTTCAGCAAAACATAACTTTGCCTGATGTACCTTTTCCTGTGCCAATAGCGGCAAATTATCGGTTTAGCTTTGGTAAGTAGTTTGTTTGTGATACTCAAACAAATTTGGTTGTAAGCTCCTCTTTTGGTATTTCTCTGCTCAAGTCAAGCGACCAAAAGGGGAGTAGCGTTCTTTTCAAAGAAACTTCTTGATATGTTTGTATTTCTAATTCAAGCAATTGTTAATTCTGCTCGCTTGTATAGAGAATATTGAGCAAAGCAATTGCGTGAGACAAATCTTAAAATTTATGGTAATTTTGCTTGCGTACTAATCCATCTATCAGGAATGATACCTCCTTCTACGGCTGAGAGATAATCCTGATACGAACAGGCAATTATGACAGGTTCGGCTTGAATGGTATTATACGGCACTTCTAACCACCAATAATTCGTTGAAAGTTGCTTATAGAAAACAAGCGTAGGAGCATGCAAACTTTCTGAAAGAGGCACAATAAACTTCTGAAAATCAGTGCTTTGAAAACTTGTTTTTTTTCTTCGGTGGTAAAATCCTTCAATAAAATACCATACTAAAACGGCAAGTACTTGGGCATTGTGTCCGTGTGTATCTAATTGAGGGTTATACTCGTAAAAACCAATGGAACTAACTTTGGGACTAATTCCTGCATACCAACAGAGTTGTGCAAGTTCATCGGAGGTAAGTCCGAAGGGTTGAGCATAAATACTTGCTCCTGCATCTGCCTTGCGTACCACCGAAATATCAATGGCAACCATATCAGCATCCCGAATTACAGGTTCAACGTTCAAGATATTTTCTCGTATTTTGCCAATGCCATACACATCAAAATACATTTTTTCAAAAATATCCAAAAAACTCGCCGAACACAAATAACCCTGATGACCAACCTGACTGAAATTGAATAAATAATTTGGTTGGTGCGTAAGAATTTGCAAAAGATGTTTTTTGTTTTCTTCACTCTCTAATTCATCGACATCCACCGTGCAGTCAATATTGGCAATGCAAATAGGTTGTTCAAGCCCCTGATACGCCCAAAATTGCCCTATCATCATATCGTTAGAGCTACCAACAAGTACAGGAATTGTGTTTTCTGCAAGAAGTAACTCACAAACTACTTTTATTCTTTGGTAGGTTTCTTGCAAACTGGGTGCGGGTCGCAGATTGCCCAAATCTACTACTTTGTAAGGGACTTTGCTTTTGCGAAGTTTGTAAAAATGCTTTCGAAAAGCATCCGCCGCCTGACTGACCCCTATGTTTTTCTGTGTGCCTCGTTCTTCTATTAAGCCAATAATTGCAATATCTGCCTCTTGCCAATTCGGAAACTGATGAGCGTGAATTTTAATTTGATTGAACAGACACGTGATATCTTCTTTACACGACTGATATAGCTCTTCCTCAATGCTATTGAAGAAAATCATTAAATCTATCATAAGATTGTACTTTCAGGCTTTGGTTTCAAATATTTAATTTTTTTTTGGCAATTCCAATTTTTATTGCTACATTTGCAACCTGATTTTTCGGAATATAAAAGCATCTGGTTATGAAAAAAGGCATTCATCCTGAATATCGTGAAGTGGTTTTTTGGGATTTAAGCAGTGATTTCAAATTTCTGACACGTTCCACCCTGACTTCCAAAGAAACTATCAAGTGGGAAGATGGTAAAGAATATCCTGTAATCAAAGTGGAAATTAGCTCGCATTCTCACCCATTCTTTACAGGAAAGAAAGTATTCGTGGATACCGCAGGACGCGTAGATAAGTTCAATCAAAGACTTGCTAAAAAACAATCTCCCAAAAAATAACTGCTTCAAAATTTTGTGAATTTTCTGGGGGCGAGCTTAAAAACTCGCCCCTTGTAGTTTCATCAAAGGCTAATGCCGTGAAATTAACTTACAAAAAACTAACCTGGTTTTCTTTGCTTGGGGTGCTTTTGCTGTTGTTTGTGTTGGATATCAGCATAGGTTCGGTTTTTATCCCTTTGCGTGAAATTTTGAAAACTCTCTTGGGCTTGCAAGAAAATGAAACTTGGACTTATATTGTGTGGGTATTTCGTTTGCCCAAAGCCCTAACAGCTATTTTAGTAGGTTCGGCTTTATCGGTGGCGGGTTTGGTAATGCAAACTTTCTTTGCTAATCCTTTGGCAAGTCCTTCGGAGTTAGGAGTTTCGGCGGGGGCAAGTTTGGGAGTTGCCTCTATCACATTAAGTTCAGGAATTTCGTGGTCGGCTTTGCAAAATCTGGGTTTTTGGGGAAATAGTTTAGTAGCAGGAGTGGCTGTATTAGGTTCTGTGTTGGTGATGTTCTTAATTTTGCTTGTGAGTCGTTTTGTAACAAACAACACCACTTTATTGATTATCGGCTTGATGTTGAGCAGTTTATCAGTATCTTTGATAGGTCTATGGCAATTTTTGAGCAGTCCTGAACAGATAAGAGATTTTTTGTGGTGGTCTTTTGGTAGCTTGGCAAGCGTGAGTTATACACAAATATTTATTTTGGCTTCTGTTCTTTGCGGGGGAGGGGTCTTGATAACACTGCAAGCACAAAAATTAAATGTCCTGTTATTAGGAGAAGCCTATGCTCAAAGTTTGGGCATAGAGTTAAAAAAATTGCGTTGGATTTTAATTGTTGGAGTAAGTTTGCTTTCAGGAGTATGCACTGCGTTTTGTGGTCCTATTGGTTTTGTGGGTTTAGCTGTTCCGCATGTAGCTCGTAGTTTGTTCCGAACTTCAAACCACTGGATTTTGTTACCTGCAACTGCTTTATTGGGTGCAGTGCTTGTGCTTTCCTGCGATATTTTAGCACATAACATTTATCCCAACTTTGTTTTACCTATCAACTTAGTAACTTCGCTATTAGGCTCGCCTGCTGTGATTTGGATTGTGATAAAACGAAATTTCAGGTTCTAATTTTTTTCTGCAAAACTTTGGGAATGAATTTTATGCCATACCAAAGTAAAGCCGCAATTGTTGCCGCTATCCAGTAAGGTAAATGAAAATCTACATCATAAAAAGCAAGTCCTATGGCAGGTCCTACAATGCGTGCTACCGCTCCAAAAGATTGATTGATGCCCAACACTCGCCCTTGCTCTTGTTCGGAAACTGCTTTGGAAAGTAGGGCATTGAGAGCGGGAGTAAAACAACCACTGGATATTCCTGAAAAAGTTATTGCTAAAAGTTCAAAAGGAATGAACCATTTCGGAGACACAAACAAAGGAAAAATAGTACCCGCCACCACCAACGCTACACAACCAAATACAAGAAGTTTGTACTCACCAAATCTTTGGTTGAGTTTGCCCACCAAAAAACCTTGCATAAGTGTCGTAACTACTCCCATAAATGCAAAAGCATAACCATTCTGTTTATCGTTCAATCCTGCTTGCTCTTTCCATAGAAGAGCTAATGTGGGTTGTATCATCATAAAGGCAGTAACAAACAGAAACGAAAGCCACAAAAGTCTTTTGATGTCTTCTCTACGTAATGCCAAACGCAAATCTTGTAAAGGATTGATTTTCAAGGGTAAAGCTATATTTTTTTCAGCAAGTGTCTCAGGAAGCAGTAAAAAGGCTACTATCAAGTTCATCAAGCAGAGTATCACTACTAACCAACCCACAACTGAAATACCATAGTTTTCATACACAATACCGCCTATCGTGGGTCCAATGATAAGCCCTAAACCAAATGCCGCCCCAATGATACCAAAATTTTTGGCTCTTTGGCTTGGCTCAGAAATATCGGCAATATAGGCTTGTGCAGCGGCAATGTTTGCTGAACCTATACCTGCAATAATTCTTGAAGCAAACAAAAGCCATAACACGTGGCTATACGCAAATACAACGTATGCAATTCCCGTAAGAGCGACACTTATCAAAATGACAGGTTTTCTGCCGATTTTATCGCTCAAACCTCCCCAAAAAGGAGCAAACAAAAAATTCATCAAAGAATACGAGGCTACTAAAAAGCCTATTTGCCAAGAAGCAGCTTGCAAACTACGTGCAAAATTGGGCAATATCGGAATAACAATTCCGAAGCCCAATAAATCAATGAAGATTGTCAGGAATAAAACTAATAAAGCATTTTTAGATGAGTATGAGTTTCTTTTCATTTCTAATTCGCAATAGGCTTCACGACTTGATATGCTTTTGCTACTTTGGAAAGAAAATTCTCCAATGAAGGTACAGCACTCAAATTATCTAAAACAACAATTTTTTCTCTATTTTCGATGCGAAAGGTATGTCTTTTCTCATTGGGTTTCATAAGTAAAACATTAGCTTTTTTTACTTTTTCGGAAACAAAATTTTGAGTGTTTTCAAGGGCATATTCATCTTTTTCAAAGCCGATGGTAATTTTATCTCTACGTTTCAAAATTTTCTTGACTTTTGTTTTAATTTTTCCTTTTGCATTTTGTTTAATTACCTTTCTCACCAACCAAGTTTCAGTCAATTCTGCTGAAAGCAGCGTATTGTCAGCCATTTTCATTGAAAAATTGAGCCAAGGATATCTATACACATATTCTTTTACAAGAGGATTATTTTTCGTATTTTTTCGTATTAAGAATTGTTCATTCTCGGGTTCTGAAAGATACATTTGCAGTTGTAAGGGATTTTCAGGTTTGCTCTCTTGGGAAAGAATACGTAATAGAGGCACAAAAAATACTCTCAAATGATTAGATAAGTCAAAGCGTTTAAGCAAAAAATAAACAGATAGATGAATCAACATTAAAAAGAGTGAGATTCTCCATAGCCAATTCAAGAAAATCATATTTTCTATGCCTATCCCCACTATATATGCAACAAAAGAAATGCCCAATATCCACCAAAAATTTACTATCATTACCTTTCGGGTATTATCGGCGTGTTTGTCAAACTCTGCAATTCTTTGAAGAAAAAACAGCCACTCTTGTATAGTTCGCTGACCTTGCAATTTCCTTGTGAAAAAAACAGAAGTTTGCTCTTTGGTAAGTTGTAAAAATAAAATCAAACTTTTTACAAGCGAACTCAACGAATAAGTAGGTTTGGATTTTTCTTTTTGATGTTCAAAAATACTTTTTTTACGGTTTTCGTTCTTGCTCATTTTGACCTTGATTTTGATTTCCAGCAGTAATTTCCTGATTTTCAAAGATTTCTTTTTTAGGCAAAGGTGGTAAATTTTGCACCCATTCAGTTAGTACGGCAGCAGGTTTTTCGTGTTGCATAAAACTTTCTCCAATCAAAAAACCTTCATAGCCGTACTCTCGCAACATCACAATATCTTCAACTTTTTCAATACCGCTCTCGGCAATTTTAAGGAAATCTGCGGGGATTTTATCGGCTAATTTTTTTGCTATTTCCAAATTGGTTCGGAAAGTACGTAAATCTCGGTTATTCACGCCAATAATATCTATGGTAGGCAAAAGAGCCTTTGACAATTCTTGTTCGTTATGAACTTCACAAATCACTTCCATACCAAGTTCTTGTGCAAATTGCGAAAGTTCTTTGATTTGCCCTTCGGTCAGAATAGCGGCAATAAGTAAAATAACGTCTGCTCCTGCCCCTTTAGCTTCTGTAATTTGGTAAGTAGTGAGAATAAAATCTTTCTGCAAAATAGGAACTTCCAAACCTGCTCGGGCTATCTGCAAATCTTGCACCGAACCACCAAAAAATTTTTTATCTGTTAGAATGGAAATTCCGCTTGCCCCTGCTTGGGCATAACCTCTCGTAGTTTCTACTACTCCTGCTTTGCTGTTAATGATACCTTTGGATGGAGATTGCCGTTTGAACTCTGCAATAATTTGGGAAGCATTTTCCTTGCGTAAAAACTCTTTCAAAGAAAAACATTTTCTCACATATTCAGGCGTATTTTCCCATTTGCTTTCGGGATAATGCGTCATTCTCAATGAAATTTCAGTGCGTTTGAATACTACAATTTGTTCTAAAATATTGAGCATAATCAAATAGTTTGCAGAGCAAGTTGTGAATTTTTGCCCTAAAAACCAAAAAAACAGAAATAAAAGTTAATCCTGTAAGACCTTCTTTGAAAATTGTATTTTTTTTAGGATATTTGCACAAAAACAATTTTTTATGCGAGTTTATTTGGATAACGCCGCTACTACACCTATTGATAAAGCCGTTGTAGAAGCCATGATGCCTTTTCTTACGGATAACTTTGGCAATCCCTCCTCTACACATTGGCATGGTAGGCACGTAAGAGCCGAAATTGAAAAGGCACGAAAAACTATTGCCGAACTTTTACACGCAAGCCCTTCGGAAATATTTTTTACTTCGGGTGGTACAGAAGCCGATAATTGTGTGCTTTGGGGAGCTGTAGAAACTATGCAAATTTGGCATTTAATCTCCTCACCTATTGAACACCACGCTGTTTCTCATACTTTGGAAGAGATTAGTAAAGCTAAGAATATTCCCTTGCATTTTGTAGAATTAGACGAAAAAGGTAACATACTACTCTCCTCTCTTGAAAACCTCTTGCAGAAATATCCGAACGCTTTGGTTTCGCTGATGCACGGCAACAACGAAGTAGGAAA
>JANWZC010000279.1 GCA_025054975.1 Raineya sp. | reverse complement strand
CTTTGGAAAGCATTTTGTAAATATCAGGCGAGGCAACCACTTCACCTGCACGCAAACCATTCATCTGCACGCGTGGAAAAAGATTAAAAATCTTGCCTGTCTTTTTGTGGCGATATTCTACACGATAGTAAATGTTTTCAGGACGAGTGCGAATAGTATCTCCCTTTTTGAAATACAATTTGCCATTGTAGAAAATATCCTTGACTACTACTAATTTATTCGGGTTTTCCACCAAACTTCTCACATATTTCTGATTGATGTAACCCGGATAATTTTCAGCTTCTACGTACATTCCTTTGTAAGTGAGTAAATATTCTTGCATTTCGGTAGGTTCTTCCAACCAAAGCAAGACATTTTTTTTGTTAAACTCTTCGGGGGCATCTTTGCTGAAAATAAGTCCTGAATTATTATCAGAAATAATTTTAGAATATCCTGCTGAATACATTATGCCTAAAATCATTACAGCAAAGCCAATGTGAGCCACTGCCCCTCCTGAAAGTGAAGGTTTTTTGCGGAAAACATCAACAATCAAAATAGTGTTTGCTAAAATTGAAAACCAAGCCGCAAAGATTGTCATAAAACTCAAAGCGTACTTAATATAAACGACACCTGCTTTTTTCCAATCGTTTTGGGCGGTTTGCAGTTGTTTTTGCCAAGTTTCGTTAGGTTCTAACAGCAAAATGAAAATTGCTGAAACTATCAGCGAAATTAAAAGCGGAAAAGCCAAAGTTTGAAAGAATTTTTTGGTTTTTGTTCCTCTACGCCACCAATAATATTGCCCCCAAGCCGAAGCAATAGCAATAACTACTGCTAAAAAACCTTGTGAAATACCATACAAATCCATAGGATTGCTAGGCGGAGCTTGTCCCCAAACAGGACGAGAAGTAAAAAAAATCACAATAAAAGCCGCAAGACTCAATAACATAGCACTTGTGAAAGTCCAAAATTCAGGAGAGTAAGTCGTGATTTCTTTGGCGTCAGTAGGAATTTTTTTCCAGTTTTTTATCATTATCCAAGTAGGAAGTAACACAAAAACAATCATCAGGAATACAAGTTGCCCGCTCAGTCCTAAATCGGTAAAAGAATGTACTGAGGCATCGCCCAAAACTCCACTACGCGTAAGGAAAGTAGAATACAACACCAAAAAGAAGGTTACTGCAAGCAAGATAATAGAACTTTTCAGCGAGCTACTACTATTGCGAGCCGTAAGCATAGTATGCAAAGCTGCAACCAATGTAAGCCAAGGCACATAAACAGCATTTTCTACGGGGTCCCAGTTCCAATAACCTCCAAAATTAAGTGTTTCGTAAGCCCAGTAAGCCCCCATCATTATACCCAATCCTAAAATGGCAATACTTATGATAGTCCAAGGCAAAGCGGGTTTTATCCACTCTTTGATTTGACCATTTTGCAAACCTGCCAAAGCCAAAGCAAATGGCACAAAAGTTATAGCAAAACCTAAAAAAATGGTGGGTGGGTGGATAACCATCCAGTAGTTTTGCAAAAGTGGAGAAAGTCCGCTTCCGTCAGGGGGAATGAAGTTGGGGTTGTAAGTATCGCGAAAAGCAGGATTATAAACAGGTAAATCCAACACCTCACGAGTTAGCACAAAAGGCGAACTTCCAACTTTGAAAGTATCGGCAAAAACTACTCCCAAAATCATTGAAGTTAGCAATGCCTGTAATAAACTAAATTGCCACATTACACTGCTTTCCCATGTTTTGAGTTTGGGTAGCAAAATCAAGGCAATGAGTACATTCCAAAAAATCCAAATCAGAAAACTACCTTCTTGCCCTTCCCAAAAGCAAGCAATCATGTATTGCACAGGCAAATTATTAGACGAGTGGTCATAGGCATAAAAATACTCGTACATTTGATTATAGACAATCGCAAAAAGAATGGCTACTACTCCAATAATCGCTCCACTATGTACCCAAAAGGCTCTACGTGCAAAAGTAAGCCAAGATTTTTTTTGTAGTTCGTCAAAGTTTTGCTTTTGAGCCAAAATATATCCTATGGTTGCCAAAACAGCACTTGCAAAAGCTGTGAGTACTAAAAGATGTCCAATGTTTCCAATCCAAAGGTTGGGTTCTCGCATAAATTATGATTTTGGTGTTGTATCAAAAATAATTTTCCTACAAAACACTTTCTTGAAGGAATGGGTTTTAGAGTAAGGCTACTAATTTTTATTTTAGAGGGTTGGCGTAAAAAGTTTCATTTGCGTTTGTACTTTTTGAAGTCTTTTTCGTGAAATTTCGCAATATTCAGGGCTAATATCAATTCCTATGAATTTTCTCCCCATTTCGCAGGCGACTCTGGGAGTTGTACCACTGCCGCACATAGGGTCTAATACAATATCATCAGGATTAGTCCAAGAATAAAT
>JANWZC010000278.1 GCA_025054975.1 Raineya sp. | reverse complement strand
AAATTATGCAGAAATTTGGTAAATATGAGGTTTTTACGCAATCATACACACGCTTTATGGCAGATAAACCCACTGAACGAAATTTCAAAGCCAAAGCCACATTAGAATACCTGCATTTTTTAGAAAAACAAGCGTAAAGACTTGACCTCAACCCCAAACTTTTTTACAAAGGCTAACCTTATAGCTACATTAACTTTCATACGCATATTTTTTGAAAATTTGCTTCAATTTACATTTTTTATTGGAAAGTAACATTGTTTTTGTAGAAAAATGTTTTGGCATAAAATTTTGGGCTTTCAGCTGAATATTTTAACTTGAAGCAAATTTCACTGCAATCTGAAAATATAAGGCTATGGGAATTCTTTTCAACAAAACTAAAATCATTGCCACGCTGGGACCAGCCACCAATACCAAAGAAAAAATCTTACAACTTGCTCAGGCAGGGGTAGATGTTTTCAGGTTAAACTTTTCACATGGTACTCACGAAGGTCATCAAGAGATTATCAATCACATACGGGCTATCAACCAAGAATATGGCTTGAATTTATGCTGTTTGCAAGACTTGCAAGGACCTAAAATTCGCATCGGAGCGATAGAAAATAATGAAGTTGAGTTGGAAGATGGACAGGATTTTATCATCACTATTGAAGAAATGCTTGGCAATAAGCAAATGGTAAGCACGGTCTATAAGTTTTTGCCCAAAGATGTTAAAACAGGAGAACGTATCTTACTTGATGACGGCAAAATAGAGCTTGTGGTAACAGGTAAAAATGAAAAACAAGTTTTTACAAAAGTCATTCACGGAGGTTTGTTGAAATCTAAAAAAGGAATGAATTTACCTCAAACGGAAGTTTCTTCACCTTCGCTTACCGAAAAAGATAGTGAAGATGTGCTTTTTGGCTTGGAAAATGATTTAGAATGGATTGCTTTATCTTTTGTGAGAACAGCCACAGATATTTTGCTTTTGAGGCATTTGGTACAACTCAAAGGCAAAAATCCGAAAATTATTGCCAAAATTGAACGTCCTGAGGCTATTGAGAATATTGATGAAATCATCAAAGTTGCTGATGGTGTTATGGTGGCTCGTGGAGATTTGGGTGTAGAAATGGATGCTGAACTTGTACCACTCTTGCAAAAAATGATTGTGGAAAAGTGTCAAAAAGCCGCAAAGCCTGTCATCATTGCAACGCAAATGATGGAAAGCATGATTACCAATCCACGTCCTACGCGTGCCGAAACCAATGATATTGCTAATGCCGTAGTAGATGGTGCTGATGCCTTGATGCTTTCTGCGGAAACCGCTACGGGAATGTATCCGATGCAAGTCATTCGGAGTATGGCAAAAACTATTCAATACGTGGAGGAACGGGTGAAAAAACTTTATCACAAAAACTTGGAAGTAGATAGAAACTCAAAGACCTTTTACAGCGATAGTCTTATTGCGGCGGCTTGCAATTTAGCTCGTCAAACAGAAGCCAAAGCCATTGTAGGCATGACTAATTCAGGTTATACGGCTTACCGACTTGCCAGCCATCGCCCCGAAGCAGATATTTTTATTTTCACCAGCAACACTATCCTAATGAATACGCTCAATTTAGTTTGGGGAGTGCGTACCTTCTTTTATGATAAGTTCATTTCTACTGATACAACTTTCCGAGATGTAATTGACATTCTGAAAAACAAAGGGTATGTTTCTAATGGTGATGTAGTTATACAACTTGCCAGCATGCCTATTGAAGAAAAACAACGTACCAATGCTGTTAAAATTAGTATTGTAACCTAATTCAAGCAAAAAAGCCTTTCTTTGTATTCATTTTAAGTCATTCTTTCAGTTATTTAGGGTGCGTTGAATAAGCTCAATAATAAAAGCGAAAATAGTAAAAGAAAAGATAGATGATTTTTGTCAAAAAGTTTCTTTCACTTTTTACCAAAATTTTTCAAAAATTGACATCAAGCATTGAAATTGCTAATTTTGTATTTCTTAAAGCTCTTTCCTAAATGCTCACAAAAGAACTGATAACGGAACTAAAAAATAAAGGTAACGGAAGTTTAGAGCTTTTGATTGAAAAACAGAAAGATAGCAAAAGTATTGCCTTTATTTTAGAAAGTTTAGGATATCTACCTCAAAATTTCAATGGCGATTTCCTGATACCTCTGCTCAAACACGAACACCATCAAGTCAGATTACTTGCCGTTAAAAATATCGGTAAATTGCGTAATGAAAAATTTTTGCCCCTTCTTTCGCAAATGTTAGATACAGAAACTAATACAGCCATAAAACGAGAGATAGTGTCTGCCATTGGTAGAATGAGAAATCCGCAGAATAAAGAAATTTTTTACAAAATTTTACAAGATGAAGACCCTAAAATTGTTTGTCAGGCTATACGGGCTTTATTGGTTTTTGAAAATGA